>CAYSCV010000158.1:0-1522 GCA_964429715.1 uncultured Methanosarcinales archaeon | reverse complement strand
TGAATTGAAAATAAAGTTGTTGGAAGCGAAGTTGGATCCGGCTAAAATGGATGCGTTAAAAAAGCAGATGGGATTATAAAACGGGGTGTCGTATAGTGGTAGTACGCAGGGTTCGGGACTCTGTGGCCTGAGTTCGATTCTCAGCACTCCGACACTAAGTCAACAAAAAACCGCGCAAGAGCGCGGTTTTTTGTTGATCTAGAAAATGATTACGCAGCTTTTTCTCCATGAGTTTCAGGAGAAACCATGCAACATTCTGAAACTTTTTTTCCAGAACCGCATGGGCACATTTCGTCTTTGCCACAGCACATGCCCTTTGGTTTTCCGGAACCGCAAGCGCAGTCTGCTTTTAATTCAGCTAATTTTACTTCGTCCATATTTTTATATAACTTAAATGTTAGTATTAAGACCTTTCTTAATTTAAATATATCATGTAATATTAATTAAACCTAATTAATTAAACAAAAAATCTATGGAAACTATGGAAACTATAAAAAGAAATCTTCCAAGAGATGTTTTTTTGCATCTTCTGGCCATGGTTACACTGTATTGGTCAGCCGTAAGTTTTATTATGCTGTGTTGGCAGTATGTTAACTATTTTTTCCCGGATGCTCTTAATTACGGTTATTACGATTTTAGCGGTTCTATCAGATTCGCCGTTTCTTCGTTGATTATCGTATTCCCAATTTTCTTAGTTGTTTCATGGTTTTTAAACAGAATTTATGTAAAAGAGTCAGAGGTTCGCGAATCTAAAATTCGCAAATGGCTTATTTATCTTACCCTCTTTGTGGCTTCGTTGGTTATCATTGGAGATTTGATTTATGTTATTAACACCTTTTTGGGGGGAGAGATCACGCCAAGATTTTTACTGAAGGCTCTTTCAATACTGGTGGTAGCATTGGTTGTCTTTGGATATTATTTGGATGATGTAAGGAAAAATACGCCGTCAAAATTGGGTAAGTATCTTGCACTGGTTTCAGGGCTAGTTGTGATAGCTTTTGTTATTGGTGCATTTTTTATTGTGGGCTCACCCATGAAAGCAAGATCACAGCAGTTTGATGTTCAGCGGGTAAGTGATTTGCAAAGCATTCAAGGCCAAGTGGTAAATTATTGGCAAAGAAAGGGGGCATTACCCAAAATGTTAACTGATTTAAACGATTCAATTTCCGGATACGCAGTGCCAATCGATCCAGAAACCAAAATACCCTATGAATACACGGCCAGTGGTACTTCGGCGGTAGATGCCAGCATCGGTTTTCAGCTCTGCGCAACGTTTAATTTAGATAGCAATATGACCAGTGGCAAAACAGCACCCGTTCCTGCAATGTACCCTGGTGATGTTTCTTTGAATTGGAATCATCCAGCCGGTCGCTTCTGTTTTAGTAGAACCATTGACCAGCAATTATACCCGCCACTTAACAAGGGAAAATAATGGATACACGGGAATTAGGGGCTTTAGGTGAAAAGATGGCCTGTGAATATCTTGTGAAGAAGGGATACAAGATTTTGGGGAAAAACTATA
>CAYSCV010000157.1:0-1534 GCA_964429715.1 uncultured Methanosarcinales archaeon | reverse complement strand
TCCAAAAAGTAGGGGGTGATTGAAACGATTAATAATTGATTCAGTTTATCGGTTATACTCATTCATAGTTTTTTCCAAGCCATTTTCAATGAGGTATTTTAAAGCTTCCGAAGATTTTTTTATAACTTCTTGTAAAATTTCACGCTCTTGCGGTGAAAATTTTTGCAAAACCACCTCTTCGGCTTTGTGGTCACCTGTGGCAACGCCGATTTTTAATCTTGCAAAATCTTTCGTGCCAATGGCTTGGATGATAGAATCTACGCCTTTGTGTCCGCCGGAACTGGAATCTTTCACAAACTTTATTTTTCCTAAGGGTAAATCAATGTCATCGTGCACAATAACCAGTACTGGTTCGTTTTTATTTTTTAAAATTTCCTTTACCGCTTTCCCCGATTCATTCATGAAAGTTTGCGGTTTATATAGCATCACTTCATTTTCCGGGAAATTATTTTGTTGTGCAAAAAAGTCTAAAACCTCAAAACCCGCGTTGTGGCGCGTATGTTCAAATTTTTTGCCTGGGTTTCCCAAACCAACAATTATTAACATATTTGCATTCTAACCCATTGACACCATTTTTGAAAGGAATATACTAGTTTTAATGTGTAGTTCTTCATATCTATAACATGGGAAAAGGAGGATTTCGCTCAGCTTGGATCAGAAAAGGTGAAGGAACGTAGGATTGGCTTGTGTTCTATCCGCAGGTTGTCACATTGGAGTGTCTAGAATGACACAGGGAGTAGACATCATGTCGAGGCTAGTAGGTTCTCGCAAGCAGCGTCAAGAGGTTTCTGTTTTGGAAAGAGCTCACGAAGAATGTATTCGTGAAGCAGTATTCCCTTACAGGAATGTTCCCGATCCGTCTGTTCGAATCAAGGTGGCCCTTGTCGCGTTGAAGGAGCAATTTTCTCAGGAGAAGTTCACCGAAGGTTTGATCAGGGATTTTCTCCAGAGAGATCTTCGACGTGCGCCAAGAGGTGTTTTGCAGTCAGCTTGAGTTGACACAGAGGGGCTAGAACCGAAGAGAGGCAGCGTTGATTCCGCATCGTTTCTTTTTCAAGATGAAAGGGTGAACATGACGAAGGCCCTTGCGTTGCACCAAATGAGTGGCAAAAGTATCTGTCAAATCTTCAGGGATTGGGCTATTGGAAAGGGGGTGGAACACTTCAAAACGGGGTCGCTCGAGGACCACCGCGCGCTCTTTCAGGAAGAGCGCGGCTTGAAAGTTCGACTCGCCTTGGTACACACCCTGATTGCTCGCATGGTGCATCAAAGGAATCGCAAAAGGCATGGTTAGGCATTTCTGATAGTACCTTCATTTCAATTCTCCCGCCGAAAATAAAAGCCGCAGTCACCAGTACTGCGGCTTCTTTATTTATTGCTCTTGTATTTAGATAAAAAATATGATACAAATAACTATATTTTATGGAAGAAACCCAGCCTATTAATCAAGCGCCCGCGCCAAAATCACCAAGTATTGTAAAAAAATACCTTCTTTTGGTTTGGGAAATTATTAAAATTTTGATTATTGCGGCCA
>CAYSCV010000156.1:0-1555 GCA_964429715.1 uncultured Methanosarcinales archaeon | reverse complement strand
CACGGCCTCCTCATCATCAAACTCCCAAAAATAGACAAAGACCGCCAGACGAAACTGAAGGTGAAGAGTAATTAAAAATCAGAAAAAGAAAAACCTCGTAGTTGCAATCTCGAAAATTTTCGAGCGAACTACGAGGCCAAGTTTCTCCTATCTGTTCCAGAACTCCAATGGAACGGAGAATGTCGTTTTTGCTGCGCTTCTCAAGTCCGGTTTGTGTCCAAGTACATTTTCGGTGTTGTCGAAAGAACCGTACCAAAGAGCCTTAAACTGATTTTCTCGCATTCCTTTCATGTCCATATCAGCGAGATGAATAATACCATGTGGTGTCTCTTTCATTACCCAGTCATAGTCAGGCCTCGGTTTTGTGCGAAATACGATTTCCACAAAAACCGCTTGACGCGTCTTCGGGAAAAAGTCAAAACTCCCGAACCCTGTCATCCACGATTTCAAGTTGCCAACATTGACCCGGTAGCCTAGACACACCGCGTCTTCAAATTCTTCTTTCTGCTCAAGGAGCACTGATGGCGTTTCTTTTAAGATTAAAAGCAAACTTTTCAAATCCCCCAACATCATGACTGACGGAAAGATGATGCTCTGGGTGGACACACTGGCTAAAGAAATAGCCGACTGTATCAACTCTTCGATTAGAACCTTATCGACATCACTGACCGAGAGTCTCCACCCATACTTGGAAGGATCTCGTGCTGCGTGAGCGGCAAACAAACAACCCGCACCACCTTTTCTGTAAAACTCTAATTGTGTCTCGATGATGGCTTGCTCTTGCATTTCGTTCTCCTTTTTATTGTTGATGAACTGATGTACCAGCGTAGAGTGTATCATAAAAAAAAGATAGTACCAAGTTTCCTCACAAAAGAGCACGAGAAAATATATCTTGGTATTTCTTAATATAGTCTTGCATATATCGCCTACGGTACTGCATTATGAATCGCGGGTGTTCCAAAACATATATCTTCTTGAACCAGCCATATTCTAAATTTAGGTCGT
Source organism: uncultured Methanosarcinales archaeon (assembly GCA_964429715.1). Lineage (GTDB taxonomy): Archaea > Nanobdellota > Nanobdellia > Woesearchaeales > GW2011-AR9 > JACPNA01. The sequence goes on along the minus strand of CAYSCV010000156.1, from coordinate 550 downwards.
TGAATATTTTCTGGTTTTTCCCACTGCCAAGTACGATGACCGTATTTTGTCGAGCACCAAAAGCAAACTGAGTAGTGAGTGTGTCGACGATAAACGGCCTTACCACCTTAAGCAACCCGAGGTGATCATAATAATTACAATTTACTCCACTTTGCACAAAGCCAATCGGCGATACCGCAGTAAGAAAAAAGTCGCGATAAAATGCACGAGGACCGCCCCAGTGTTTAATAAATTTGTATATGAATTCAGAGGAAGTCTCTCGGCGTTTCGTCAATGTATTTTCAATATCACACACGCTTTCAAGCGCAACGGGGTCAGTAAACGGGATACCTGTGGTGCCAGAACCAAATCGTCCGGGGTTAATGCCAAACACAAACACACGCTTCCTTGTATCGTGGAAGAACTTCTTAAAGAACTTTTCCATATATCCCAAAACCTCCGGATCTTTGTATGGTTGGATCGCCTCAATTCCTTTTAAGGAAATGTGCGGATGGGTAAGATTTTTGTAAAAATTGATTACTTTATTTTCAAAAGTTGGTTTTTTCATAAT
>CAYSCV010000155.1:0-1565 GCA_964429715.1 uncultured Methanosarcinales archaeon | reverse complement strand
TAACCTGTCTGTGGATAACTTCGTACTTATACCCTCGGGACATCATTGAGGATAAGTCATGCCATCATGATTGATGCGTGTAATATATGGTGTTTAGAGCTTCTAGCAACACTAAAAAAGTGTTGCTAGAAGTCGCTCTTTTGGGTACTCGCCGAATTTGCCGGTGAATTCTCCGTTCAGTTTCCTCTCCTTGAAAGTTTTTTTGACGATATGGCGGCCCTTTTCTTCGTTAAGGATATCAAGATAGCTATCACTCTGCTTTAGGCGCATTTTAGCGAGATCAATGTATTCTTTTGATATGTCTATGCCGATATAATTGTAGCCGAGCAGTTTCGCCGCTATTGCCGTAGAACCGCTACCCATATAGGGGTCTATAACAGTTGCTTCTGGTTGCTCGTCGAGGATGGAATAAATACATCGTAGCGGAAGTACGATAGGAAATGGAGCGGGATGTGGATTATCTCGTTCAGGCGGAAACCGCCATATAGAGGTCAGGAGCGCATGTCGTGAGGAAATTTCCTTTCCGATTTTTTGTGTTGCAACCGGTTTGTATAGCCAATAGATTCTTTCATCAGTTTGCCAAAATCTCCATCCACGGATATTTGCCGCGATCATCCGGTCCCAAATGATTTCTTGCATAATAAATCTTAAGATTTTGATCTAACAAGATTAACGACCTCGTCATCAAGTAGTTCGCTATCAATAATATCTGATATCTCATAAGATTTATAGTTGTTTTCCTTAACTTGTTCATCTGCATACTCGGTTTTATTTTTAATGTTTTTTGGGATTTCAACTTCGTAGCGAATTCTTTCGGTCCTTCTAACTGTTTCGTCTTTGATGATGATGTATTTCATAGGTTTTAAGCTTTTAGCTTCCATCTTCTAAAATCTTTCCACATCTCTCTTATTAATTTTTCTGATGCCAATACAGTAGCTTCTTCAAATCTTGGAATGGTGAGGTCTCCATGATGACGAATACCTTGCGGATATAAATGATAGAGAAAAATTGGCGTGGTGAGAGTACAGCATTTTATAAAATCTTGAACATTGAATAATTTGAAAAACCATTTATCTATTGAATCATCCTGACCTCTACACACAAGGAACAGATAATTTCTTTTGTTGTTTATTGCCTGAAATAACTCTGTGAGCATGACGGTGCCGAGAAACTTACCTTGTTCTTTGGAAGAGTATTTTACTTCAATATAATAACCTTTTCCATTCTTCTTTCCGACCAAATCACAGCTTTGATTCTTTGCCGGCTTGACTTCAGTAAAACCATTCTTTTCCAGCCACTCTGTGCATTTTCTTTTCGCTAATTTGTCTGAAATTGCCTTTACCATATCCTACTTTGGTTAGTAAGATGATGGTAAAACAAATCGTCTTCTTTGTCGAGAGATCCTAAAAACTATACTTATACCCGGCTATAGAAACAGTTACAAACTCTCGTAGACTGGAAGAATTTTTGTCGTTGATGTATGCGGTTAATAAATCGGTAAGGATAGAAATTAGGTTGTCTTTTGATTTACTCAACAATAATTCACCCAACTCCTTGTGCGGTTT
>CAYSCV010000154.1:0-1627 GCA_964429715.1 uncultured Methanosarcinales archaeon | reverse complement strand
GATGAAACTCACCGCACTGACGCTTGTAAGCGTGTATATCCAGATTTCAAGCATAAGTTTTATGTGACTTTAGCGTTCTAAACCATTCTTGCCAAAAAAAGTATGCAATGATCGGAAATGCGAGAGCAGTTATAAGTCCGGGATAATAACCGCCCACAAGCAAGGCTTTTACCAAGTGATGAAATTCAAATATATAAACCAATCCGAGTACAGCAAGCATACGGAGTTGCCAACGTTCTCCGAGTAAAAGAAGAAAAGCAACAATCAAAAGAAGCCAGAGCATTATCTGAAATGTTAAAAACATCGCGGCGTGCGTTGAGAGGTTAGCAATTGGAGCAAAGATTGCGAGATCCCATGCATCAAGATTATAAAAACCTGTTAAGAACTCTTCTATCCCATGAGCTATAAAAACAGGAACTGAGAGTGCAAAGACATTTTTTAGTCGATTTGAAATCATATTCTATTTATTTAATCTGTTATATAAGAATGCAACAGAATATCCAAGAATCCAGAAAACCGCCGCTTCCAGAATCGTTCCAAGTGCGATATATGACAAGCTCAAATCAAAACTCGTGACATTTAGTTTTAATCCTGCCACAAATATATTCATAATGAACTCGTAGGATCGAGGGGAAACCCATACCCAAAAGTGAAAGATCGGATGTAAAAGCAAGTCAATGATAGCGAAAGTGTTTGCGAAAGCGATTGCGTTAAGTTTATTCATAGTTGTTGATTAGATTTTTAAGTTTTTGAGAAATCATAAATTTTACGGCAATATCTTAATAATTTCACCGATGGCGTATTTTGGATTTTTATACAAAATCGTGTGAGGTCCTTTCAAGGTAAGAAGTTTAGAGTTTCTTACATCACCATGAATTTCTTTTGCTCTCTGAATAGGTGTAACCCAAGTATCCCTATCGCCCCAAACAAGAAATAATGGCATTAGTAATGCCCTATAATCAACATTTACATAATATTCTTTGTTCAATGGAATTTCACCCATAATCGAATAACTTTTTGCGTTAAATTTGTTTATCATATCTGTCGGAACTCCTAACGAAATGTTTATTATTACTTTTTTGAGTATCAACGGTGTCCACTGCGATTTAACTAAAAAAGAAAATAGTGGCCACCAGAAAAATCTTAGTCTTTGATAAAAGTTTTGCTTTCTCTTATTTGTGATAGCATCCACCAAAATCAAAAGTTTAATTCCCTCCGGGTAAAGTTTTGCATAAGCGGTAGCAACCCCGCCCCCGAATGATTGCCCCATAAGAATCGGGGTTTTCAGATGCAGTGGACTTAATAATTTATTCAGCGTATGTGTAAAATCATCAAGGCCCCAAACTTCTTTCGGAGGTGTTGAGCGAATTAACCCCGGATGTTCTGGTGCAATCACATAAAAATACTTTGATAACTCTGAAATTACTTTATCACTACCGAGAGAGCCGTCTAACCGCGACGCCCAACCATGCAAAAAAATAAGATGCTGATTTTCAGGACTTCCGGCTGTCCTATAGTAAATTTCCAAACCGTCAATAATTATTTTATGATCAACGATCATATTTTTTGCTTGCGCAAGAGTACCGCGTTAAACGCCACAATCACCGTGCTTGCCGACATAAAGACG
>CAYSCV010000153.1:0-1671 GCA_964429715.1 uncultured Methanosarcinales archaeon | reverse complement strand
TCTACTTCTTCCTCCCAACCATCATCTCTCCATACGCACTCAACCCAGAATCAACAGAAATCTTCTCCAATCCCACCTGTGAAAATCCCGAATCACTAATCACTAACCCTTTCCAAGCCAATTTATCATAAATCACTTGTTCATAATCAAGCATTCGATCTTTCATAATCCGAAAACACTTCTCAAAATAAATATGATACTCTGGACCATCATGCAAAAATCGCGCAATATTTTGCACATGAAACTGTAACCTTACAAGCATATGTTGCCAATAAAATTGTATCCCCTCTTCATCTTCAGAAAATGAAACTCCCACTTCATACAATATTGTCTTCATCAATTTTAATGAATCACTCATATCAACGCCATGAATTTTCACTCTCTCCACTCGCGGAACCAACTTCTCCAAATACAACAACGGCGTAAGAATATCTGTTCCACAGCCAGGGTACAATAATGTAACCTCTTCTGCAGAAAACGTATGCTCAATAGTTGGCAATTGCTGCAACAACTCAAATTCATCATCAAAAAAATAATTCTTCATCAATTCCCTATTTGGCAGCTTACTCACATCCATCCCCTGCGCCGGCACATCTTTTTCTTCTAAAATAATCAAATTTGGCATATATAATAGATTTCAAACACAATATTTAAAAGTTATTCGTCGTTTTGCTCACATACGGGCCCGTGGCCCAGCCTGGATAAGGCGACAGCCTTCTATGCGTAATTGCAAAGAGAGCTGTAGATCGGGGGTTCGAATCCCCCCGGGCCCGCATTTTTTCCTATATTTTAAGCAACCTTTTTATTCTTCTCCTACTTTCTTCAATAAATGAAAAAAGGCTTTATCACTGGATTAATTCTCATTATCTTATCTATCACAGTCATCGCCGTCTATTTCGCTTCTCAATACACCATTTTACAAGAAAACACCGACACCTCTGGCATCCAACTCTTCAACGAAGAATGGCGTGGTACTATCCATATCACAAGCGACGTCTATTTTCCACCTTGGAATCAACTCACCATCGCTCCTGGCACAAAAATTCTCTTTGAAAAAGAACCAGATATCGAAAACACGGACTGGACCAGCAACGCTGACGCCTATATTAAAGACCATAACGATCCGACAGGGAGAGAAAGTTACAGCAAAACTCATTATGAATTATATGGAAAAATAATTGCCATCGGCACACCAGACCAACCAATCCTCTTCACCTCCGCACAATCCAAGCCAGAATACGCCGATTGGGATGAACTTGTCCTAGCATCCGATAGCATCCTCGAAAACATCGAACTCTCCTATGCCCATAACGGCATCAACCTCAACGGCAACAACATTATCATCAAAAACAGTAAAATACACGATTCCTTGTGGAGCTGTATCGATATATTCTCAACTAGCAACGAACTCACCACCAACGAAATCTACCACTGTTGGCACCAAGCCATCGGCGTCAAAGTCACAGGTGTAAATACAATTGAAAATAATAATATCCATGATGCTCAATTATCCGTCAACTGCGAATTTGAAGCCAATCCTACTCTCCGCAAAAACACATTCACCTCCGCCCCTCTTAATCCTAACTGCCCCAAAGGCGAAGACAATATCGAAAAAGCAGGGAAATATGATACTGCCGGTGGGACGTATAATGGGAAATTAGTGTACCCTGC
>CAYSCV010000152.1:0-1721 GCA_964429715.1 uncultured Methanosarcinales archaeon | reverse complement strand
GATTCGCTGCATTTTTCGCTCCTTGACAATATTGATCAGATGCACAATCCACATCAGTATAACAACCCCCCTCACTCTTTAGCAATCCAGCACTGACCGTTACAGGAACTTCCTGACTAACCATTACAGGAACTTTCTGATTGACCGTTACGGGAATTTTCTGAACAGCTTCTCTTCCTGTCGCCCTCGCATTACCTGCTAAAGATTCTCCCTGTGTCAATCCACATCCCGCCACAATAACCATCAAAGAAACTAACCCAATTAATAATAACAATTTATATTTCATATTCAAACACCTCGTTTTTCAGAGAGAGAGAGGTTTGCATTTAAATAATTTTAGCACCCCCCCCTCAGTGATACTGACGAGAAAAAAGAAAAAACAGACTCGAAAATCACTTCTTAATCTTTTTCACAACGGATTCTTTCGTAATAAAAACAGCCCTAACAAAGAAACAAAAATAATGAATAACAAAAAAGAAAAAAATCAACCAAACCCTACTCTTCCACAAAATCATCAATCTTAAACTGCGGTTCTTCATTGCCTGCTAATAATCCCTTCTTGCGCATATATCCAATCGCAACTAAGTAAAAGACTAATCCCACCGATCGTTTTCCTTTATTATTACATGGCACAACTAAATCAATTTTATTAGATTGATTATTTGTATCACATAACGCAACAATTGGAATACCCATCTTGTACGCATCATCTACCGCATTTTTGTCCGGCCATGGATCACATACCATCAAAATCTTTGGTTCGGTAAACGTCTCAAGATTACTATTAGTCATAATTCCTGGAGGATATCGACCATTAATCACATTGATACCAGTCCATTTGGTCAACTGCTTTAACGCTTTCCATCCATTTTCCCGTCTGCTAATAATTAAAATTTCCGAAGGCTCATATTGGCAAAGCATATGAATTGCTGCTCCCACCCGTTCATCAATCTTCTTCAAATTCAACACACTCAACCCATCCGGCCGTGTTTTGTAAATGAAATTACTCATATACTTCGTCTTAAACTTTGTCCCAATATGAATACCTGACTTCAAATACTCATTTTGGTCAATCAATAAACTGTCTGGTTGTTCTCCCATAGTATTTCACCTGTAATTTAATTTTCAATCTTAAATAATAGCACAAGAATAATACTAATTAATCCTGTCTGTGTTTTTTTTAGCCTCACACAGCTCTGATATCTTCTACAGCGAAGACACATTGGCTATGAATCACTAAAACAACAGTTCATTTATAAATCTTTACTCACAAAATTTCTTCTATCCCTTTCTCAACAATCTTAAACTTCAATTCTCGCCCTTCAGGAAGAGACCTATGCTTTCGCAATACCGCCCCTCTACAATGTGCAAACTTCATCAATTCAATTAAACACTTCGAACCATATTTCAACAAATCACCACCCACCATTTTTACTTTATCCCGATTATCAAAATCAGCATACACCTGATTGGTAATCAGCACCGGAATCTTCTTCTTGCGCGCAATCTCAACAAGATACGCAATTTGTCTGCCAAGTGCCGTATTCACATCATACACTTCTTCACTCTTACCCAGCTCTAAACGATAAAGCATCGAAATAGAATCCACAATAATCAACCCAAACTTCTCCCCCCCCCCTACTTCATTCACCATCCCCTTCCCTCGCTCAAACACCTCCTTTTGCTCTTCCAATGTCGTCGGATTGCAAATTAAATTATTT
>CAYSCV010000151.1:0-1724 GCA_964429715.1 uncultured Methanosarcinales archaeon | reverse complement strand
CTGCGGTTCCGAACTTGCCCATGGCAAGTCTAGTCACTAGCGTTCGTGACTTTCCTGATGGAAAGAATTGCTTTTTGCAAAGTTCTCTATAGATAATTGCGATTTAATTTGTAACATTATTGGTGCAATTGTCTATATTAAACAGATTTCAACAATCCTACTGCAACTAAATTTTTCTTTAAGCCTTCTACGAGCGGATATTTATCGATATCGGTAAGTGGAACCCATTTGCATTCTGAGTGGTCGGTTTTACGAATAGCGACGACCGATTGAGAACAGGAAAATAAAAAAGGATGGACGGTCCATTCGTCTTCTTGGATTTTTACTGAGTATTCGCGGCCTTTACGGAGTAAAGCACCATGAAGACCAATGTCAAACATTAAATTATCTTTGGCTTGTTGTTCAAGAGGTTTATTACTTTCGTTGGCAAGAGAGGCAGAGAATTCCCATTTTCCAGGTTCAAAACGTTTATTGGTATGGCGATGTAATAATAAGATGTTGTCTTGGGAAGTTACAACGAGCACAATTATATCTTTTCTCATGGTTCGGGGAAGAGGAAGCCTAGCACGTTATAAAGATATCGAAAGTGGAGTTGTGACATAAGTTCGATGGTTTTAGTGCTTCTGGTGCCTGAGCGGCAATGGACAAGATAGGTTTTATTACGGTCTAATTTGGCTAGTCTTTCTGAGAAGTCGGCTTGATAAAAATCGAGATTGAGGGCACTAGGGAGGTGTTGTTTTTGGTATTCTTCTTTCGTGCGAACGTCAAGGATGATAAATTCTTGTTGCGAAATACGTTCTTGGTTTTGGTTGAGAAGTTCTCGCGCTTGTTGAGGCGTTATGTTTTCAATTTTTATTTTTTCCATACGCACTCTTCATTTTGCCAAGCTGCCATTCTCTTAATAATAAGCGAGCGGCAGCATCTAAATCAGGTTTGTTGCCTTTGCCGATTTTGTTGAAGACAATTGCTAATTGGGTGAGGATTTCGTCTTCGTCAGCACCATCTACTTTATATTTTTTTTTTATTTCAGTGGTTTTTTCCTGGATGAGTTGCAACGCGGCTGTTTCGGGGTCTTTCACTTTAGCGTAATCGATGGAACCGAGTTTGACGTATTTATATTCCCCTTCTTCTTGGGTAGTAAATACACCAGGGGTATCAATGAGGAGAATTTTATTGTTGACACGGATGTGCTGCATACCTTTGGTAAAGCCGCTTTCAGAGGAGGTGCGGGCGGAACTGCGACCGGATAGAGCATTGATTAGTGAGGATTTGCCAACGTTAGGGTAGCCGACAACGCCGACGGTTATTTTTTCACCATGGCTGATTTCCATAATTTTCTTTTTAAGAATAGTTGTGCCGAGTTTTTCGGTACTAGAAATAAAGACATTTGGTTTTAACTCTTTGAGATTGTTTTTTAGTTCGGCAATGTTGACAAGATCGCATTTAGTGATGACGTAGAGTAGTTTTTTACCTCGTTGAGTGATCTTGTGTTCAATTTCTTTATTACGCGATTCTTCGATCATGCGAGCATCGAGTACTTCGATGATAAGATCTGCTTCTGTTAGTACTTTGTTAACGTGTCGCCAGTATTGAGCCATACATTGGTAAAAGAAGAGGGATTTATAAGATTATGCGCAGATAACGAAAACTCGCCACTCGCACCTATCCACACTGCAAGCAGTGGGGTACAAGAAATGAAGAAACAAGAAAACAGGAAACTACCT
>CAYSCV010000150.1:0-1798 GCA_964429715.1 uncultured Methanosarcinales archaeon | reverse complement strand
GATACGCTTCTCGCGCTCGGGCTTCTTCTGCAGTTGTTCAATAAATCGGAACATAGAATGTTGCCGAAAGTATACACTAGACCCTTTTAAGAATCCGTACCACCCCCTTATCCGCATCCACCTCCACCCTATCGCCGTCTTTGAGAACTTTAGTGGCGATTTTTGTACCAATGATGCAGGGTTTTTTGAGTTCGCGAGAGATAATAGCCGCGTGGCAAGTTATACCACCTTCATTTGTAACAATTGCACCCGCTTTTCTCATCAGTGGAACAAATTCTGGTCTAGTCATAGAAGTTACTAATATGTTTCCATTTTCAAAATCTTTTGCTTCCTGACCCTCTGGGTCAATGACAATTCTTACAACTCCACGACAGTTACCTTTTGATGCCGGTTGTCCTTTAATCTCTGATATATCTTTTGGTAAATTAAGCAATTCATCAATATCAGACTTGACGGATTCAGGACTCGTGAATTCTCTCTCAATTTCTCCGTTGTCTTGAATAAACAAAACGGAACCACTTTTTCCCAACAACAACTGCTCTTTATTATTTTTTAACCAATCAATTCCCCCTCTATATTCTAATGGGGAAATTGTGGGAACAATATCTTTATCAATACCCGCACGACGAGCCATTTCAAATGCAGTTTCTGCTAATACGGCTTGTATCCAAGCGATTGGATCTTTTCTAATATCCCTCATCTCCATTACAAATTGAATATACTCTGCAAGTTTTCTTTCATCTTGACTAAGACTTCCCAACCAAGATTCATAAATTTTTCTGTCGTCACTCGTAAAATTAACTGGCTGATTTACATCACAAAGTGCAAGATTTTCTTTTATTTCTTCCACTTTCTTCGGCAGAAAATAATCAGTGTAAATAAATGTTGCTTTTCGAGCGGCTTCATCAGAAATACCATAACCTCTAACAATTTCGACCGTTTGTTTTTTTCTCCTAATTTCAAATGACTCAAAAACAGGATGGGTTGATTTTTCCCATATTTTCTCCAATGCTTTTTTATATTTTTCAGGTACAACACTATCAGCAATTTGTCGATCAAAAGTCTCCATATAAAGAGTTCGCGCAATAAGATTCCACAGATAAATACAAGCCTTGTCCATAGTGAGTTCAATTTCACTGTCACCCCATTGTTTGATATCAGAACTAAAAACCCTTTCATATAAGTCCCTTGCTTCCGTAAAAGTTTTATCAAATAAATCTTTTAGATGACTTATCTCTATTTGATCTTTTAAATATTTCTCAAAGACTTCTTTTGCATGTCCTTTATATGAATCATCACTAATAACAACTTGTGTATCCCTAGCCATACTTACAAAAAGCAACGGCATACTAGGTGTAGCTGGGCTTTCCTTAGAATTTGTCCAAGGAACACCAGTTAATAGTGGTGAGAATGGTCCATGAAATGTAAAAAGATTCTGCCCTTTTGTTTTTTCTTTAAATTTTTCAATAATTTTATTCATGGTTTATTTTTTTAAGAGTAGTAATTGGTCGGCTCTGTACAATAAAGAATTGTTTATCATTATAAGCCCACTCAATGTCGCAGGGGAAGCCATAATGATTCTCAATCTTCACGATAAGTTCCGAGAGTTCCAGAATCTGTTTGTCTGAAAGTTTCTGGCGCCTGCTTTTTTCTTTCGACAACACAACTTTCTCATTTCGCTCCCCCGCTATTCTCTTATTCGCGCGAATTAGAAGATAGTTCTGCTCCGAGATATTCTTGTCAAGTATACGGCGCGGGGTCTTCTCAACGACATACGAATCGGGTGTGATTTGACCCG
>CAYSCV010000149.1:0-1929 GCA_964429715.1 uncultured Methanosarcinales archaeon | reverse complement strand
GAGGATGAGGATGAGCCATAATGGACGGTGATATAATGTATAAATGTCAATCATAGAATGGCTGTTTGAGAAGTGGTTTTTATAGTTTGTGGTGGTTGAGAAGGGGTTTTAGAATACAATTTGAAGAGATCAATTCTTAGGATGGTCATGACCCATCTTACGGCGTTCGTGAAGATGTTCGATATGAAGCTGGCGTTCTTCTTTGAGGTCGATTTTTTTATGACGAATGCCGCTGACTAAATTAGAAACGTGTTCGCCGCCTAAGAAGTGCGGTAAAATGACGTAGTCGGCGCCTTGGTTATATAATTTTAATGAGTCATCGATGTCTGATGCCGTGACAAGAATTTTGGCACGAGAATTGACAGCACGGACACGGCGAATGAGATGGATGTTATCGTTGAGATCGGGAACAGTTGAGATTAAGATTTGAATTTGTTCAAGATGCATGCGGGCGATGATTTCGTCATCAGTCACTTCGCCGTAAATACAATGGTAGCCATGTTTGACCATAGTATTAATGATCTCAGGGTTGTAATCGATTACTAATACGCGGTTTTTAACATCTTTTAAATCACGCAGAACGCTATAACCAATACGATTATGGCCGCACAGAATTATTTTTGGTTTTATTTCTGTTGGCAAATATTCTAAACGTTCTGTTGTGAAGAAGTCAAAGAGATGAAGAGGTTTTTGGAGGAGGGTGTATAATTTATCATCGTATTTTATAAAGTAAGAACTCAGGATAATAGAACATATAAGGGTTAAGACGACTAAAGAAAAAGTGTCTTGAGATATGTGGCCAAGAGCAAGACCTTGGGCAGCGATAATGAGTGAAAATTCGCCCATTTGGGTAAGCGAAATCGCAGTAATGAAAGAGGGTTTTTTAGTATATTTGAATAAAGTGCAGATAAACATGGCGATGAATGGTTTAATAAAAAGAATAATAAAGAGAAGAACAATAAGAGGAAGCAGAACTTTTTTAAGCACGGCAAAGGAGAGACCCATGCCTAGCGAGACAAAAAAAAGCATGGCGAAGAAGTCTTTGAGACTTTTTATTTTGCCAATGATTTCAATGTTATATTCTAGATTTCCAAGAGTGATTCCGGCAATGAAAGCACCAATGGCGAGAGAGAAACCAAGAACAGCGAAAGTGATGGAGAAGAGAAAACAAACGGCTAATGAGCAGATAAGCAAAAGTTCTTGATTTTTAGCGGCGAAGCTGAAGATATGAGGAAAAATATGACGACTGGCGAGATAGGCGATTATAAAGAGGGAGAGGAATTTAAGCAAAGCGATGATGAGAAGAGCAATACTAAAACTATGAAGCGAGGTGAGGATGGAAAGAGCGAAAATGGCAACAATATCTTCTAAAAGTAAGATGCCAATAATCATACGGCCGTGCAAAGTGTTTAGTTCGCGTTTGTCCGAGAGAAGTTTCATGACAATCATTGTCGAAGAAAAAGCAATCATCAATCCGATGTAGGCAGCTTCAAGGCTGAGATATCCTAAAAATAAAGCAACGACATAGCCAATACAAAAGAGAAGGGCGATTTGAATGGATCCGCCAACGGTGGTGACGAACGCAACATTTTTGAGACTTTTAATGTCCATCTCTAACCCGACAATAAACAAGAGAAAGGCAACGCCAATCGTGGAAATGGTTTCGATAATTGTGTTATTTGTAACGAGCTGGAGAATGGGGGTTACTAAAATGCCAACAAGAATATACGCGAGAAGCTGAGGTTGTTTGAGAAGTTGGAGAAGATAGGCAAGAATAGCAACGATAATGATAATTATCCCCAATTGGGTGAAAAAACTGCCGCTTACTTCTAACACCATAGAGTTTAGGGAGGGAAGAGGTCTTTATAAACGTTTTTATTACTCGCTGGGTCAATACCCCGTTGGTTGCTGCAAGCAACCTCCGAACGA
>CAYSCV010000148.1:0-1976 GCA_964429715.1 uncultured Methanosarcinales archaeon | reverse complement strand
CCGTTTTTTTGTGTTTTCACTCGGTTGCCTTTCGTGTTGGTAAAGAGTATTTCAAGGAACAAAAGAGCCCTCCAAGTGGTGGAGGGCTCCTGTGTATGTTTCGAAAAAAGCGTTTGTTTAAGAGGCGGATACGCAACGCACACACGAGCCCTTCACCTGAGGGTTCTTGCGAATAAGGTGCCAAAAATACATGACACTAGTAGCCCGTGTACGCGCTGTATTCATAATGTTCACCCATCCTATACCAATGCCATTTTACTGTCAATCCTCTACAAACTGTACGGTGTGGATAAAAGTGGGCGGCCTTATACAAAAAGTTGCAATCCCCTTGTGCGGTGATAGTATGCATAGCGGATAAAGAAGAGGAGTTTTATGCATGACGAAATGGATGCAAGAGCGATAAGTTTGGCGGAGGCGTGCGCTTCCGTCGGAAAACGACTGGAACAGTTTCCGACAGACAAGCGTTGTGCGTGCGGTTGTGTGCTTTCGCGATACAACCCGTACGACATCTGTAGCGCATGTCAAAAAGCGGTACGCGAAAAAAATCTAAGAAAAGTTACTGTTGCGCTACCGAAAAAAAACGGGCATGTGTATTGGAGTATAAAAGTTGCCATCTTCTCAGAACGCAAACCGTTACAGCAACATAAGCAACTGCGAGAGAATTCTTCTGCAAGGTAAAGAACACAAAGAACATATAGGCGGCACGAAAAGTGTCGTCTATTTTCCTGAAAGTCCAACAATCGCGGATAAAACTACCGAAGCGTCTGCTTGGTAATCCTTTTGAGCACTTTCAGTAAGAAAAATCGGCTCGCCGAATATCACCACGATGCGCCTGCGGCGCAAACAGAAGTCGCCGAATGACATATTGAAATCGCCGAAGATACGCACGGGAACGACGGGGCACTGCATGCGGTGTGCGAGATATGCGACCCCGCCGTGCGCCTCCTGCTGGATGTTGCCGTCACGCGTTTTGCGCCCTTCCGGAAAAATGAGAACGCTCCCGCCCTTTTCTAGAATCTTGATATGTGCCGCGAGTGATTGTTCGTAATCGTGGAAACCTGCAGTCGCGGAATGCGAGCCCCACAACTTAAAAAACAATCCGCCATAGAAAAATTGCCGCCAGCCGCTTGTTTTATAAAACTCACGCGGACGCGACACATAAAATATCGGCAGAAGCGGTGAAAAAAAAGGGAGCGCCGCCGGTACCACGATCGCATCCATCTCGCTTGAATGATTTGCGGCAAAGATTACCCCCTTCTTAGCAATAAGATACGGCCGTAGCTTATTGCTAGAGGGAAGATTTTCAAGACCGCGGACTTCAAAACGGCAAAAGAAAAATAAGACGGCGCGCGTTGCGTGCCAGATTGCTTTTTGCAATATAAGCGGGGAAATAAAGAAGAAATGGTTCATATAATATCTTAAACGGGGACTCTATTCTAGAACTGTCCTATGGAGTAAGCAATGCAGTATAAAAAATGCCTCCCGAATTATTATCGTAGAGGCATTCGCGAGGTACAAAGGAGAAGATCTCTTCTTAGTCCTTATTGTCGTCACCAAATACTGACCGAAAACCAGTGAGGTTTTCTCCAGAACTTTTTCGGTCGTCTCGGACATTTGTGTGATCCGTAAAGCCACCCCTCAATCTGGTAGTGACAGTGACACCCTTGCCACTTTTCCATTTGTGAAAATGAGTGTCACCGCCATCTTCAAGCGGAACACTGCTGTCTTTGTACTGATTATCGCCGTACGGCCCGCCACCAGTGGTATAAGCTCGAGCAAGATTACCGAGCATTCTAAGTAGACCCATAAGGATTCCTTTCTATGTTTTAATTTTTCTGTAACCGAATCTCATCCAAGTTAATACTAATTCGGAGGTCATTCATTCGTCAATCTATCTCAATTGAAGTATCTGTGTTGTAATTATACCCCCAAGAGGAATTGAACCGCTATCTCAAGCTTCGGAGGCTTGCGCTCTA
>CAYSCV010000147.1:0-1989 GCA_964429715.1 uncultured Methanosarcinales archaeon | reverse complement strand
GTTAAGTGAAATTGCCTCGCTTACTTGATGGGCGCCTCTCAAACCACAACGTTTTTAATGATTCTTAATCTATAGTGAAGTATGATAACTTTTGCCCATATAGCCATATTTTGTGATGATTTGGATAGAATGGAGAAGTTTTACCACGACGTTTTTTCAATGAAAACTGTGTGGAAAAATCCCGGCGACAAAGCATATTTGACTACGGGAAATTCGGATATTTTTGCTTTATTGAGAAAAGAGGGTCATAAAAATAAAGAATATGATTTAGATGAGATTACAAAAAATCAAGATGTTACTCCGAATTTCCCTCATTTTGGCATTGTCGTTGATTCACAAGAAGAATTTGATAGGTTGATAGAAAAAGTAAAACTTCTCGAGATAAAATTGGGTGGACCAAAAGTTTCCAGAGATACTACCAAATCATTCTATTTTTTTGACCCTGAAAATAATCCTATTCAAGTGGTTTATCCACCAAGAGAATATTTCACTAAATGACGTGGCGCCCTTTTATTTTTCGGCGAGGCAACTCTGCGCTCCCTTTGGTCGCTTGCCACCCTGCGCTCTCACTTCACCTCGTTCCGTTCGGGTCACTTAACACGGCTTATGCGGAAATTTGCTCGGTTCGCAAATTTCCCAAATTGCTTCGCAACTTCGCATAAGCCGATACGTTATGTACAATCGGGCTACGGCGGGCTAAAAGATACATTTTTATAAAGACTAATTTTTTAATACTTATCATGAAGATACTTTTTATTTGTAAATCAAATTTTGGAAGAAGTCAAATAGCAGAAGCTATTTTCAACTCAATTTCCCCAAAACATAAAGCCACGAGTGCAGGAACGGAGAAAGGAAGAGTAACTGGCCATAAATTAAAAGATTTTCCGGAACATTCAAATTTGTTTGTCTGCATGGACGAAATTGGGTTAGACATAAGGGAAAATACTGCAAAATCCCTAACCCCTAAGATAGTAAAAGATGCAGACAAAATTATTGTTATGGCTGAAAAAGAAACATGGCCCGGTTATCTAAAAAAATCAAATAAAATCGCTTTTTGGGAAATTGAGGATATGTGTGGGCAATCTCTAGATAAATTTAGAGATGCAAGAAACCAAATAAAAAGTTTAGTTGAAAAATTAGTCAAAGAAATTGGATAATGTCCGCCTACGCCCGACTTTCTCGCTTTCGGCTCGAACCACGTTGCACTTTCAGTCGCTTCGCTCCTTCGGGGCACATAACAGGCATTAACAGGAAACCTCGTTGCACTTCGGTTTCCCAAATTTCTTTCGTTTCGCTCAAGAAACTTCTGTTAATGCCATATGTTAGTTTCAATCGTTGGGAGAATTAATATTTAGGGGCTGGCTCACTCTATTGTTCTTTAACAATAAGCTCTTCGAGCTTTGGAGAAAATCTTGGTTTCCAATCATCACATGGCCTATCATGATACTTTTTGACTTTTGGAGAGAATCCACTATATTTAACTCTTGGTCTGTCACCTATAGCATTAGCATCAAAATCTGGATCAGATACTCGACAATACCAACCTGATGTTGCATCTTGTGCATCAATAGTTTCTCTTCCGAGAGTTAAACAAGATTGACATCCACCTTCAGAATATGTCCTGTAAGCATCAATAACACCTTTTGCAGAGGATAAATCAATACGAGTTGAAACACTTCCATTAATCTCATATTTTCCTGTTTCAACAACTGCCAAAACTCTTGTTAAATCAACATCTGCAAAAGAACCATCTACTCTTCCGATGTCAGCTTTCACATCTTGCAACATCGAAAGAACTGAATCAGGAGATATATCTTTCAAGTCACTTATACTTGTCTCGTATTTTACCTCTGATAATAATGCCATTTGAATAGGTATTAACCAAGATTATTTAAATATTATGGTGAGCCCCTATTTGAAAATATAGTCCCAACGACTTTGGATTTTTCGGCTTCGCCGAACGTTGCACTAAAATCCAACCTCTATCGA
>CAYSCV010000146.1:0-2001 GCA_964429715.1 uncultured Methanosarcinales archaeon | reverse complement strand
TTCTTTAGTGTCTGGTATTCTTCCGCAGGTATACATACTGTTTCTGTTGACATACCTCTGTAATCCTTCCATTTTTTATAAACATTTCTTCTCATTTTATCATTTCCCCTCTTTCCCGCCGCAACCTTTATAAATAAATAGTCATTCTATAGTGGTTATATGTCACTTGATCGATTATTAGGAAAAGTTGCGTTACTAGGCGGATTATCATTATTTAATTATAACTGCGAGAGTGCTGCCCATGCGCTTATTCCATCTGTAAAGATAAATCAACTCCTAATTCAATAGAATGGAAAGACGCAAAAAAAACTCAATGCCTGTGAAGATACATATTTAGATTAAATTTTCAAGTAATCTCTTCTCTTTCACGGTAAGTTTTATAAACAACGTTGTAATACTTTTCTTTGATCGAATATGACAAAAAGAGGTACGATTTTAATATACTTAATTTTAGTACTTTTCTTTACAAATTTTATTTTTGCAGTGGATGCCCCTAAATATCAAAATCTATATGCAAAAAGTAATGATAATGGAAATTACGAAGCTTCTTTTGTGAATTGTGCAGATGGGGTGAGTGTGTTGCCGTCTGCGCCAGCGGGGTTTGGCTCAAGGTACTGATTTTGCGGAATTATTGAAGAAAGCGAATAGATTTAGGTGTTATCATGATAGAAAGAAGTGGAATGAGGTGCAAAATTAAGTGGAAGAAGAAACAATAAAAACCAAAGAAATGTTCTATCCGACTGCCGATAGAATCATAGAGTACAATATACTAGCTCTTACGCTGATAAAAGCAAAGAAAAAAGATCGTCCTGCTCTTCTCAGTCACCAAAAATTATATCATCTACTTGAAGAGTGTAAAAAAACTCCCGGCGATGTTTATGACAAAGCAGCCTACCTGCTTAAACATCTCATAAAAGGGCATGTATTTGCAAGCGGGAATAGAAGAACTGCCTTTATCGTAACAAAAGAGTTTGTTCAACAAAATAAAGGAAAGTTTAAAATAGTCGACACCCCCCTATTATCTCAAATAATGTTAGGTATACGCGAAGGATATTATACTGATCAAGAAATTAAAGAATGGATTAAAAATGGCAACATCAAAGAATTTAAACGATTTGAGCGATAGAGAGAGATGTGAAATCGTTTCTCAGGAAATTGATCGCTTTATGAAGTTGGTAAAAGGACACGAAAAACTGCTGGAAGCAATTGGGCAGTTGTAACTTTCCCGCCGCAACATTTAAAAAAAGTTTCTCTGTCTCGTTACTATCATGAATAAAATTCTCTTCGACACCAACATTTATGGGCTACTTGTCATAGATCCCGACCGTAAAGAAATTCATCATAAAATTCACGAATCCCATTTTTTCATATTTGGGTTCGAAATTATCAGACATGAACTGCGCGACACACCTAAACACGTTGTGTTTAATAACCGCAATCTTCGTATTGACTTATTAAGTATCTATGATGATTTGGTTAAGAAAACGTATGCGTCTGATGAATCAATTCATGCGCTTGCCGAACATTACTTTAAAGCGTATCAGGGATTTGGTGGCAGTATTTCTAAAACGGACATCTTTCCTGATTTTTGTATCGTTGCCTGTGCTTCCCAAAAACAGTTGGATATCGTTGTATCTGAAGATAAACATTCATTGTTGACCGTAAATGCGTTGAACGCGTATCAATTAGTAAACGATATCAAGAAACTCAGAACTCCTCGTTTTCTTCGCTATGTGGAATTTAAAACACAACTCTTTTCTCTTTAAGATGTCACTCGAATAAATTCATATACTGCTTTAACATAATCTGGATTTTTCACATTTTCTTCTATTCTTTCCCATATCTTTTGTGTACATTCTTTCTTTTTTTGTGCCATATAATAATAGCATACTGCTATGTTATTTAAACATTTCTTCTCATTTTATCAATTTCTCTCTTTCCCGCCACAACCTTTATAAATAAATAGTCATTCTATAGTGGTTATATGTCACTTGATCGATT
>CAYSCV010000145.1:0-2133 GCA_964429715.1 uncultured Methanosarcinales archaeon | reverse complement strand
AAGAGTTTTTTCAGCGCCGAGAAGGTAGGGGCTGCCGTAGTTTTGCAAATTGAATCCTTAATCAAGTCACGAGCAAGGCGAGAGTAGAGTTTGGGAGCTTAAGTTCACGTTCCACCGACGCAGACCCGACAGGGGTTGTCCCTGCGGGATGTCGGGTAGGACTAGCTTTTTGACTATCAAATTACCAAAGCAGGAAGGAATGACTTTCCACGTTTTACGTCGAGGAGAAAAGTTGTCCGTCTGCCATCGGTGGTGGTTTAGAGGTTAGTAGTGTCACTTAAGAGTTGCAATGCAACCGAAAGGTTTATATATAACTTATGATAAACTAAGTGTAAAATGGCACTTGATGATAAAGTATTACAAATTGGCGAAATGCCAAAACCTGAATATCTACAAGAAACAAGAGATACAACTGGAAGCGGAAACATCAAATGGATAGGTGTGAGAGCTTACGGTCTTGACCAAGAACTCGGAGATTTTTTATGGTGGAGAAATTTTAAAGGAGACCTAAATGATTCTACTGACAGATATAATACTGCTGCTTTTGTAGCAAGATTAAGATTAGAAACTGGTGCCGAAGTTGTAATTGGTCCCGCTATTGATTTATCAGGTAGTAATCTAAGAAAAAATTATGTAGCAACAGTAGAAGAGTCTAATGTTCTTGGTGTTTATGTTGAAGCCGATAAGAGACCAATGTTTAACTTTATGACTATGATGGATAGTGTTAGAAGTGAAGCAGAATTAAAAGCACAAAAGCCAGTAGAATTTGATGAAGTTTTCCAAAAAGCAAAAGCAGTGTTACCATACTGAACAAAAGTTAAAGAAACACCAAAAAAATCTGCGGGATATTCAGCAAATGAGAGTCCTCTTGTAAGACTAGTTGGAGATACTGGATTATATGTTGTTGAAGGTGATTTGACACAAGAGCCAAGTGACGCTATAATGACAGCAATTAATTCAGGCGGAATGTGGTTTGGGGGGATTGATTTTTAGTGCAATGATGCCGAAGGCAAAAAATCCAAAGTAAGCGGGCGAGCGTATTTAGGGCAGGTGTCGTTCACCAATATTAACTTTAGAGTAGTAATGAAGCGAAAGATTTATAAGGAGAAGGTTCATTCTTATTCTCATGAATATATTAAAACCATTATTTGAAGATGTGGCAAGAAACACAGGAAGATTAGTTCTAAGTTTATACTTTGAGCCACGAAATTATGCTAATCCTCAAGCGATGCAAACTGATCAACAGAGATTGCAAGAACAAATGGGAAAATATCAACATGCAGGAATTACTCAAAGAAGAGTTAATCCTAAAGAAACTCAATTAGTATTGAATTCTCCAGAACATGTTGATGCAGTTCTTAAAGATGTTGCAGAAGGATATAAAGGAATGGTTTATGATGTTTTTTTAGCAAATGGATCAGGACAACCACATGGTCGTGCATGGGCATTATATGATTTTATGGGAAGAATTAATGCGATGGAAGGTTTAATCTTATTTTATACTGAAATCGCAAAATCTCTAGTAGTTCCTGAAACACTACAACCAAAATTAGCACAAGCAGTTAGAGAAGCAGGCACAACTGAACTTAGGTCTAGAGGATTAGACGACAAAGTTGCTGAGTGGGAATCAATCATTGTTTAGACACCTGCCCTATTTTATTATTTCTTCAAATTTTAATTTGACTATATTTTAGCTCGCCCGCTTATTGAATCTAACGGTTTCTTTCCCCACTGGACAGCGTAGCGTGTCCAGTGCCAGAACGGCTAAAAGTGCAAATTTTACGGGAAAGAAACTGTTAAACAAGCCACTCCCCACACTGGACAGGTGCGGATAGGGTTAATATAGGGGTGTTGTGAGTGGTAGGTTATGGAAAAGCATACGAGCTTGGCACTGTTTGAGGGAAAACATATTAGAAAAACGTGGTTTAATGAAGAGTGGTGGTTTTCGGTTGTGGATGTGGTTGGGGCTTTAACGGATAGTGATAATCCTCGAAATTATTGGAATATGCTTAAAGCAAGAGAAGCTGAACAGGGTATTGAACTGTACACAATTTGTGTACAGTTGAAATTGATAGCTGAAGATGGGAAGTTACGTGAAACAGATTGTGCTAATGCGGAAGGACTTTTTAGGAT
>CAYSCV010000144.1:0-2174 GCA_964429715.1 uncultured Methanosarcinales archaeon | reverse complement strand
CTTTTCTTTTGTGATTTTTCTTGATTTCGGAAGTCCGACTTCGGGAGTTCTATTAGTTGCTGTATTTCATCGTTCCATCAAAGAAATAAGTGCATTAAGTTCTGGGACATTTCTCCGTTGCATGTCAAGTGTAGTTTTGGGGAAAATTTTGCCATACTCACCAAGTTCAATTCGTTTCTTCTTGTCGAGATAATTCGATTCAAATTCACTTTTACACCATACGGAAGTTTTGTTTGAAAAAAATTGTCCGTGTCTTAAAATTGCCAAAAGGGTCGCTTCCAAACAGGGAGAATTTTCTAAAAGCTCTACTCCCTTTTGCTGAGCCTCTGTCCGTGCACGGTTCATTTCCTGTTCGCTCTTATCGTTATCTAAAATAACAATCCTTCGATCAAAGGCGCCCGGCTCATTTACTGCATTGATAATAATATTTGTTGCGGTACCTCCTTTGCCGTTGCGTATCGTTACTTTTACTCCGCTATCGCGAGAATACAATCCTCGAAGATGCTTCAAGAACATTTCCTCACCAAGACCCTCTCCATACATCAGCAAAGTCCGGCTGGCACTATGACGTTTTTTCTTGTAAGGGTTTGTTCGTGACATATCTTTTAGTGAACTTATATCTTCGGAACAGCCCCATATGCTCCAGCGATGTATTTCGAATAATAATTTTCATCAGATCGGACATCCGATACTTCATCCAAACGCCAAGCTTCACTTATGCCATTCTCGTTCTTTTCGACCAAGACAATCTGGTATTTATCAAGTTTGCTCAAAAGCATATGGCTATGAGTACTCAAAAGTAGTTGGGCATTCTTTGGGTTCGTTTCTGGCTGAATAAATAAATCAAAAAGCGCCATCACCATTTCAGGGTGAAGATTCACATCGAATTCATCGACAATTGCAACACTTCCATTCTCAAGCGCTTGTAAAATTGTTTTCAAAATAGTAAAGAGCTGTTTAGTTCCGGATGATTCGTAAAGAATTGGTAAAAATTGCTCTTTCCCATTAAACAAATGCACTGCCTGCACATTTTTAATCATTAAACCGCTTCCGGCTTTTTCTTTCTCAAACACAATCCCGCTCAAACCAAGATCAAAGCGTGATAATAATTTTTCAGCTTCTTTCTTTAGCGTCTCGTTATCACTATAAAAAATAAGCGCCTCAAACCATTGAGGAATTTTATTTGGCAAGAGGTGATCGCCAATCCAGCCAGCTTCAATAACATTTGTCTCAATCTGTTGCCAGAATTTCGCAATTTCTTGACTCTCTTTATGGTTTAACCGAAACGCAGTACCAATAACGCTTGCATTAGAACGAAGTAAATTATCAAACTCTTTTGGTAAATTGAAGTTTGTACTTTCAAAATCATATCGACTTGTTGTATTATTCCAAGTTCGCACGAACAATTTCTTGTTTCCTTTTTTCTCTTTAACAAAGCCCGTTGCGGTTAACTCCTCCGAAAGAATTCGCTGTTTATTGAGTGTGAAAACATAAGTATAAATTTTTCCGTCAATCTCAAATACGACAGAAAGCTCTGTCGGCTGATCCTTTGCTTCGCCAAAAGCAAAAGGCCGCATTACGATTGGATCATCCGGTTTCGTACTGAATGAATCGATAATTAACCACTTCAAAAACGGCAAGACTTTGAGCAAGTTCGTCTTGCCAGACGCATTTGGTCCTATAACTGTTTCAACTTTTGAAAGACGCGTGCCGGATTTAGCCCTAAAATACCCGTTATTCTCTGGGGCGTTGTCATTTACCTCAAAATCCAGAGTTGTGAGCTCTTTGAATGAATAGAAATTTTTGCAAGAAAATGAATGGATCATATTTTTACATATTTAGACATTTACCTCGACCATCCGTATCCTAACAGATAACAGATAAAATTACAAGCAATTCCACAATATTTTGTGGATAACTAAATAAAATCTATATTTTATGCCTATTTTTCGCTAAATTCCATCAAGATTGAAGCAAAAACATCAACCGATTTCTTTGAGACTCACCTGATATTTATCTCCGCGGCTCTCAACAAAAACATCAGCTACTGGATATATGTTTATAATATGCTCATCCGCACTTAACTCCTTCCTCGGATGAAAACAGTACCCGTGTTCTTGTGCGCCGAAATCTCATCCCCGCAGGCGTTTTCGCAAAACAGGATTTTGATGTTC
>CAYSCV010000143.1:0-2177 GCA_964429715.1 uncultured Methanosarcinales archaeon | reverse complement strand
GGAAGTTCAATTGTGATCAAGGAAAATGTGTGGCAGGAAGTGGAAATCAATCTGGCGGGAAGACTGATGTGTATTCTGGGCAAAATCCAACGACAAATTCTTTACCCATAGCGAAAACGCCACAAGAAGCGTATACTTATTTTACAACGGCGTTGAAGAATAATAATTTAGAAACGGCAGTACAGTATGTTTCACCTCATGTGCGCGAAAGATATAAAGGAATGTTGAGCGGAGTTAATTTATCACAATTAGCGGAAAAATTTCCTTCATTGGAAGGAAAAAATCCTGCTGCAGTGGTAGGCCCGTTACGACAATATGAGTTTCAATATAAAGGAGAAGGATACGCAATTGTATTTCAATGTCATGATGAAGAATGTACAATCTCGGGGTTTTAGGCAGAGGATTTTGCCGACGTTAGCAGCAATAGTGGCTACGGTAGCGCCAGCAGGAAGTGAGGCATATTCACCGGGACGCACCGCTTCTTCGTGGAAATTTGAAGCGCAATCCGTTGTTAAAAATTTGATTGGATGTGGACCGGTTGTAGAAGAGGGAACTCACCCGTTATTAACCCGAAAAAGTGTTGAACTCTATGAGAAAATAACAGGGAAAAAATTTACAACTGCGGAGAAAAATTTGATGGCAAAAGGCGCCATTCAAGAAGATTCACCGGAGTTTTGTTATGCACGGTCGATGAATCATTTTACGGAAATGGGTACGCATCAAGGAATTTGGGGATTTCCGAGTTCTCAAGAATGGGCGCAGTCAGCGAAAGCACAAAGTGGGATGATTCCTGTTGGTAATTTACCGTTGGGAATCAAACAGTTCTATCAATGGATGGTGAGTAAAATTAAAGGATTATATCCTGAAGGGAACCATAGTTGGGAACGCGCGGTGAAAGAGAAAAATCTGGAAAGTTTAGGACATGTGTTACATTTGGTGCAGGATTTAACGGCGCCGGCACATGTACGTAATGACAAACATCCTGGGCCTGTGGGTTTAAATTTTGAAGAGGCTAATATTCACACGTATATTCATGGGGATAGTTATGAAGGATGGGCGGAAGACAATAGTAAGTTAGCATTGTTAAATCCTACAACAATTCCATCATATACTTCGTTAGATGCAATATTTAATGATGTAGTGCAATTTACCGGAGAGAATTTTTATAGTGATAATAGTATCGGCAATTATGCTAAGCCGGATATAAGTCAATTACTAGAAAAGAAGGGGATGTTATTAGTCTATTATTATAACACCGTTAACGGAAAAGAAGTGCCCATTGCCCGAAAAAGTTTTTTGACCACAATCTTGAATGAAGTAGGGAAAAAAAATGTTGAAAATTATGTATTAGATACAACAGTTCTTGAAGAACAATGGAAAATACTTGGAACAAGAGCAGTAGAGATGGGGGCAGCAGTTATTGCGTTGTATGTCAAAGAGACAAGTGGGCCGGGATGTAGTTCTCATGCCTCACAAGTGTGTAGTTCGAATGCAGTATATTGGAAAGATAGCTGTGGAAAGTTAGAAGAAGTGGTGAAGATGTGTTCGACGTCGCAGACGTGTCAAAATTCGCAATGTGTAGATAATAAACCAACGTGTACGCCTTCTAGTGGGTGTCCTGATGCAGGATGTTTATTTTATGATGATTTTAGTAACGATTTATGCAAATGGAATCTTCCAACAAACAAAGATAAAGAGAATATTAGTATCAAAAATGGGATTTTAGATATGTATGCTCCTTATGGAAGTAAAGTAGCAGTGTACTCTATTGGTGCTAAATTAAATTGTACTTCAAATTTTTCCATTGAATTTAAAGGGAAAAATAAAGATGCAGACATTAGTATTTCAGTAGGATATAATGGACCACTGATGAGTCAATTCGGATCAGTTTTTTGTGACAGTAGTTTTATTGAAAATGAAAGTGGTATTAATTTTTCTGATTGGAATACAATTAAAATTGAACTTAACAATGGTGTGTTAAAACTGTATCATAACAATAGCTTTGTTAAAGATGTAAGCGCCAAAAGCTGCAAAATTTCAAATGAATTTGTTGAAATTGGTTGTTCACCTGGATCTAATTCTGGAAACTGTTACATTGATTATATTAAAGCAAAGTGTAATTAAATTAAAAAAAACTATTTCCAAATTTCGTATTCTTTGACTATGAGCATCAAGAA
>CAYSCV010000142.1:0-2184 GCA_964429715.1 uncultured Methanosarcinales archaeon | reverse complement strand
TAGTTTGCACCGATAGGTGCAAAAATAAGATTAAAATTGCGCCATTGCAAATCCTCTTAGAGAAGTTTGAGTAAAAGAGATAATTATTCAAACTTCTCTATACATCATTTTTATCTCTTTAATCTTTTTCGGAGGCAGATTATTTTCTGAAGAAACTACTTTTGATCCTGTTTTTTCTTCTAATTCTATTCTCACTTTTTTGGCAATCGCCCCGCCTGTTTTACCTGCTACTTTATTTTCAAATAATCCCTTCGCATCCATGCTTTTGCCATGTTTCTCTGGCTCTATTAAGTGACTTTGCTGGGTCCGCCATTTCTTGCATACGTTCATACCCAACTTTAGCAAGCCACAATTTAATAGTTTCTGCTTTTGGACTAGGTACTGATTGAATTAGACGCAATAAAGTTTCAGCATTGGCAACATCTGTTAAGCGTAATTTACCATCTTCAGCTAGCAGTTTCAACCGGTGACATTTTGTCACCACTTCACTCCCTTCTTCTTTTAATCGTTGAGTAAGCTTATTCCAATACTTCCTCGCTGCCTGAAAATCTGACTGTTGTATTAATACTTTTATAATATCCACTACCGAAAAAAACCATGTTTCTGTTGGTTCATCATATATTCTACGAATCTTATAATCCTCAAAAATAGCTAATTCATTTTTCATAAAGACACCTCCAATACGATGAGTGGTATTTATCTCTCAAGAGTTAAAATCATCTTCTAACTCTTGAGAGATAAATACCACTTTTGATGGCTTAATAATCATACCCCTATCTCCTTTCGTTGCTTTAGTATCTTTGCAAGTTTCGGATTCCAAATATAGGCAATTTTTCCTTCTGTATCTACTGCAATTTTATTAATACTCTCTAAATATTCTAAAATAACTAAAAAAGTCTGCCACATAACCTGTTTTGGAAGATGTTTCCATAATTCAGTTCTATTATATTCTCCACTATACTCCTCTATTACTTTTTCCACCATCAACACTGTGTCTAACGTAGGTGAACGTACAAACGGATTTTCGAGTTGTGCTTGCATAATTAGCAAATATATCAATTGATATATAATTGTTTCTCCTAAAAAAGAGAGGCTCAGAATAAATTATCAGTTATAATCGTTTAATTCTTGTTTTATCGGCGCCATCGACGAAATCCGCATCAGCGACATTGCCCGAGAATTTTAATCCACCTTCCTCACCACAATATTCTCAAACGCTCCTGAATCAATCATCTCCTGCACTTTCTTATTCAATTCCTCCGTATACAAAAACAACAACGGCAGCTTCTTCATCTGCGCCTCCATATACGCTGCCGATAAATCCCGCTCATCACACTTCGCTTTATTTTTTGCTTTACAAAAATACCTCATCTGCCCCACAACCGAAGGTACTTTAATAAAATAATTCATCTCTGCATTTTTTCGCAGCGTCTCCTTCTGCTCAATCACAATCTTCAACCGCTTAAAAAATGCTTCCAGCTCCTCACTAAATGTATCCTCTACTGCCACTCTTTTTTTGCGCAATTTCTCCTTTACTTTCTGCACTGGTTTCTCTTGATGCCCTTCTTGCACCCCCTCCCTCACCTCGGTTCGCACCGGTTCCTCTGCCACAAGTTTCGTCTGTGCACTCACCCGTTCATACTGCTCCTGCATCAGCATCGAATCAGACTGTTGCGCTGCCGAAACTTCATTCGCCACAGGCATCAACATCTGTTTCACCAATACATCCCGTTCCTCATCTGACACAAGATAAAACTTCCAAAACAACTCCGTTTCCCCATGCATCGTCACATTGAACGGCACCGCAAAGTCCTTCAACCCTCGCAACGCCACTCGCGGCAGCAACTCCAACTCCTGCTCGCGCAAAATCTTCTTCTCTTTCAAAAATTCCAGCACCTCAAAATCCTTCGGATTAATATTCCCATTGGCAAACGCATACAACCTCTCCTCTTGCCCAGGAATATAATATAACGGCGTCCCCCCTATCTTCAGATTTGACACCCGTACCTTTTTCTGTGAACTCAAATCAGACAAATGCGCTGACGCTAACAACGAATCCGTATTAATCACCTTCGCCACCTTTGACGGCGTCGTCGGCCCAGATGTTCGCATAAACTGCAGAATTCTATCTTGGTCTAACATCTCTTTTTAGGACTAAACTAAGTATAAATAGTTTTTGATGGT
>CAYSCV010000141.1:0-2188 GCA_964429715.1 uncultured Methanosarcinales archaeon | reverse complement strand
ATCTCTAATGTGTGAATTCCTCTCGTGGATTACTTATAATGAAGTAGTTCTCCATCTTGATAGCGCAACTCTTGAAGAAACTCGTACCAAAAAGCTCTTCAGAGAAGGCTGCAAAGACAATGATCTTCTAGGCCATGGAGCTATTCGTGCAGTCTATGATCTACAGCTTGGCCAAGGCAAAGAAGGTGAGTTGCAGAATTTCTGGCTCACCAATCAACTCCCAAAAGTTATCCAAAAGAAGCTGCATGACTTTGAATCTTTCAAGAATAACTTCGGACGTATGGTGACAAACAATGCTCAAGTCGATGACCTAGAATATATTATCGAAAACTCTCCTGAAGATGAACCCAAGAACAAGCATTGGAAAGGTCTTCGAGCATACGCTAAACAAATCCTCATGGATCATAGTGAGAAACACATCCAAGAACTTCTTGCTAGCGCAACCCAGCAAGAATTTGATTTGACCATAGACTACGATTCCAATCTCAAAGATCTAGTCACAAAAGGAAAATATGGTTATGTTGATTCCGACATTAATTCTAAAAACTTTCCTCAGCCTAAAGATAGAAAAGGTAAAGTAAATCGCAAAGCCATTCTTGTCTGTTTGCGTGATGATGCTTCTACTCACGAAGTTGAAGCAGTTCTTGCACAATTGAATTTGGTTAGTGGTAATCTGCAAGAGCTTTTGAGCTTTGGAGCTACGTATCCAGACGAGCAACGTAAGTATCTAATCGCTGCTTTTGGTTCTTCCTGGTGCGGTTCCGGTGGTTACGCTTACGTGCCTTACCTTTGGGACGGCGGTGTCGGCGACGGGCGCTTCTTGTGCTTGAGTAGGCGTGGCTACGGGTGGAGCTCGCATTGTTGTTTCTTGGTTTTTTGCAAATAGCTTTACCACCCACTTTTTAAAAAGTGGGTTTTATCGTTCTCTTTTGCCCCTTTGTCCCTTTGTAACTTTCCTCCCTGCATCATGTTTATGATGCAGGGAGGTTTTGTTTTTGGTATAATGAATTTGGATAGTAAACTGATATGTCCGTGGCTACGGTTGCGGACGGTTGAATTCTGGGATCTATGTTGCAGAGTGATGTCGGGTACATCTTTACATCAGAGTCAGCGTAGTATCTTCTAAAAAAGTAAAGCTATTTGGTGCAGGATATTATGGGATTTTTGATCTCGAATAAGATTCAACTCAGAGTTTGCCTTTGTTGTCTGGCAGGCAATGAGTGGTGGTATGGATGATATCTTGTACATTGGTTCTTCCTGGTGCGATTCCGGTGGTTACGCTTACGTGCCTTACCTTTGGAACAGCAATGTCAACGACGAGCGCAACTTGAACTTGAATAGGCGTGACAACAGGTGGAACTCGCATTGTTGTTTCTTGGTTTTTTGCAATTGGCTTTACCACCCACTTTTTAAAAAGTGGGTTTTA
The DNA here is from genome assembly GCA_964429715.1 of uncultured Methanosarcinales archaeon. Lineage (GTDB taxonomy): Archaea > Nanobdellota > Nanobdellia > Woesearchaeales > GW2011-AR9 > JACPNA01. The sequence continues at coordinate 762 of CAYSCV010000141.1, read as the reverse complement.
TCGTTCCATAGATTGTTTTCTCCAACCGCCAAGCATTTTACCTATTTCTTGTAATTGCAAGGAAAGTTCGATATATTTTTTATTATCAATAGCTTTTACTTCCCATGCAATTTGTAAAAAGAATTGAAGCAGATCTAACGTTGTTGAAGCTTCTTTGAGTAATATTAATTTTTGCGGGCCACTTGTGTAAGAAGCTATAAAAATTTTTTCAATTGTTGTTGTGAAAAATAAATCTATTTTGGGTCCGATTGTATGTCGAGTAGTTATTGTGAGATGGGGTAAAAATCCATACCAAAGTTTATAGCTATGTACAAGTTTTTGCACAATAGTTAAGTTTCCTGAAGGGGGGGGTAATTAAATGATTCTTTATGTTGAAAATTAAATTTATTCATAAATTTGAAGATATTATTTCTTTAGAAAATCTCTTAGATGCATGGAGAGAATTTTTGTGTGGTAAACGAAATAAGTTTGATGTTTGGGAATTTTCTTTAGATTTAATTGGTAATATTTTAAAACTTCATAATGATCTTAGTAGTCTTGCATATATTCATGGCGATTATCAAGTTTTTAATGTTTTAGACCCCAAGCCACGTATTATTCATAAAGCTAGCGTTAGTGATCGTTTACTTCATCGTGCTATCTATCGTGTATTGTATACTTTTTTTGATAATATTTTTATTAATGATTCTTTTTCTTGTAGGGTAGACAAGGGGACTCATAAAGCTATAGATCGTTTTCACGATTTTGCATATAAAGTTAGTA
>CAYSCV010000140.1:0-2225 GCA_964429715.1 uncultured Methanosarcinales archaeon | reverse complement strand
ACAACCGCACACGCGACGCTTGATCTCAACAAAGAGGACGGCGGCAATAGAAAGTTTATTCTTGTGGAGATGGAGAATTATGCCAACAACATAACGGCGGAAAGAGTTCGCCGCGCCTCAAAGAAATATGAATACAAAGCCGGCTTTACTTACTATACCCTCGGTTCTGCCATTGACGCGGAATCAATCCTCACGGGCAAACTGCCGACATATAAAGAGTTCGCAAAATATGTTTACTATCTCGCGACGGGCAAGAATCATCCCGATGAAAAGAAAATCAAAGAGGAAGATTCATTTGTCGGGAAAACAGATCATCAATCCGTGTATCTTATCTACGAGAAAAACGCGGACGCTTTGAAAAAACTTGCCATTACGCTTGACTGGGCTCAAAAAACGCACAAAAAGGATTCAAACAAAAAAATCGTTTACGCGCCAGCTTGCTACTTAGATGACGAGGCGCTGGAACAATTCAATATCAAGTTCGTTAGTATCCCATATAACTTATTTGAACGAGCTCTCTAGCCATGGAAATACCGCAAAAAATCCTCAATAAGTTTATTGTCCGTGCTGATTATATAGAATGGCTTGAAAAAGAAACAGCCATATTTGTATATATTGATCTAACTAATATGTTCCATTGGCAGGATACGCTTGGATGGAGATTTAGGATTGAAGATGTAATAACTCAACTCCACAGCTTCCCGAACATCAAAGAAATAAAAGTTTACTACGGCCTCAATGGGCGGGACAAAGCAAACTCAGAAGCGTTTCACAACCGCATAAAAAAGTCGGGAGCAATTCTACGCACGAAGCCGATGAAGTTTTTGATTAAGGAAATAAGGGAAGGAATGTTTTTTCAGCGTAAAACTTTGACCCTATTTGATGGCGGAGTGAAGAAAAAAATTCAAGAACTAATAGACGAACTTCAAAAATCAAATGTGATAATCGAAGAACCGAAATGTAATTTTGATGTTGAGATGGCTATGGATATACTTGACGATGCAGACAAGATTTCGTCCATTCTGCTCTTCTCTGGCGACTCTGATCTCAACGGACCACTTGAGCGGCTAAAAGTAAAAGGCAAGAAAATTGGGGTTGTTGGCGTAAGGGGTAAGATTGCCGACGAGCTTCATAGGACAAAGGATAAATATATAGATTTCGGGAAGTTTTACACTGGCAAAAGAACTTATATAGAAAGCGAAAATCCCGCTTTTGGCGGGACCGCGTGATTAGTAGGATTGCTCCTACACTGTGAACTATAACACCTGCCAAATTAAAAATCAATGAACTGTGGATAACTGAAAATATGCTAAAAAAGTATCAAAAACAAGCAGTCAAAGACATAGAGGAGCTCTTTGAACACTTGGATAAAAGCAAGACCACAACTAATGACTATGTATCCAGCGCTTTTGGGGCACATCCGAAATACAGACAATACCCCGACAGGCCGATAACGGGCAAAGGTGTGCTCTACCCTCGCGTTTGCATCAAAATGCCGACAGGGGGCGGCAAGACGCTTATTGCCATTGAAACAATACGCGCCTATCAAAACCTTTTTGCGAAGCGCAAAACGGGGCTTGTGGTTTGGATAACGCATCGGGACCAAATCTATCGGCAGACCATTGAGAACTTACAAAACAAAAGCCATGTATATCGGCAGTTTCTTGACCAAGCAAGCGGCAATCGAACGCTTATCCTTGAAAAGGGACAAGCAATCAGACGGCAAGATGTGGAAGAAAACCTTGTCGTTTTAATGCTTATGATTCAGTCCGCGAGACGCGACACTAATAAAATTTTTGAGGATAGCGGCGGGTATACCGACTTTTTCCCGTCCGAAAACCGCTATGATTTGCATAAAACGCTTGCGGAGCGAGTGCCAAATCTTGATGTAATCAAGGATAGTTTGTTTGAACGGATGCAGATAAAAACGAGCTTGGGAAATGTTATCAGAACACTTGAGCCGCTTATTATTGTTGATGAGTTTCATACAATGTTTACGGACAATGCCCGCGCCGCGCTTGACGGACTTAACCCGTCAGCCGTTATCGGACTTTCGGCGACGCCGAAACGGGGAATGAATATCGTATCCTTTGTGACTGGCCGCGACCTCAAGGAAGAAGAAATGATAAAACTTGAGATGCACTTGCGGGGCCCGAATCGGGATTGGCGAGAAATGCTTGCGGCGGTAAAACAAAAAAGGGAAGAACTTGAAAAAAAGGCAAAAA
>CAYSCV010000139.1:0-2229 GCA_964429715.1 uncultured Methanosarcinales archaeon | reverse complement strand
CACCTTTTGCCTTTTCAAAGAACTAGAGTGTTACTAACCCGATGATAATGTACACAAACGTTTGACATTATATCCCCACTATGTTAACCTCAAAATGGAATTGAAATAACAAAACGAAAGGAAATCCTTGAAAACGATAGCATGTTTTGGAAGCGGGTCGGGTGCACAAGGCGATGCGCAGTACGACGCAATGGTTGAAGTTGGTCGTTTGCTCGCAGAACGAGGGTGCACGGTTATCACCGGAGGGTTCGGTGGCGCGGGAATGGAAGCGCCGGCAAAAGGAGCAATGAATGCGCATGGTAAAACCGTCGGTTACACCTTTCTTAGAAAACCCGGTAATCCCTATCTAGAGAAAACAATAGATTGTCAGTTGCGCTTCATGGGGTCTGATTTTCTCTCACCCGAGCAACAATACGGGCTCCGCCTCGGTTCTCTGCTTGAAGCTGAGGGTTTTATTATCGCCGCACAGGGCGGGCCAGGAACTATGGTTGAGTTGATGGCCATCATCAACCTCAACACCAAGTTGTGGAGGGAGAAACCGAAGCGGTTTGCTGTTCTAGACTCATCTTTTGGTGAAAGTTGGGATATGAAAATGTTCGATAAACTTTTTCAATGGGGAGTATGTCCGCGTGAAGTTGCATTTCTACTTCATATTTCCACAAGTCCCGAACAAGTAGTGGATTGGGTCTGCACCTAGTCCGTTTTTCACCAGAGCTGGCGCCCGCGCCAGCTTTTTTTGTGATACAATACGCTTTATGGAAAAGCGACAATCTCCTAGTTATCAAATGGATGCTTCAGATATTCCTTTGCTGGAGTATAACAATATCTTTGTTGCAAATCTCGCGTGGATTAACAGGGGGGTTGATAAAGACATTGCCACTTTTGACTTAGTCGTTAGAGAGTTACCCGACAAGTGGAGCTTTTACCTGTTCGACGGGCTTGACCGTTTCATTGACCTTTTGCTCAAGCACACCTTTGACGAAAGGGCCGTTGAGCTTCTCAAAAAAATGAACCTCATTGATTCTCCAAAAACCGAGGCATTTTACAGGAATTTTAAATTCTCGGGAGATGTGTGGTCTATGAAAGACGGAACCATTTTTTTCCCTGGGGAACCAATCGTGCGTGTTACCGCACCGCTTCTTGAAGCAAATTTACTCACGGCATTCCTTTTAAATGTATTCAGTTATCCGATACGAATTCTGACGAAAACCTTGCGCGTCAAGATTGCCTCTGGCGATACGCTTTTTTACGCGGGCTCGCTCGTGCGCCTACCTGGTTTTGAACAGGGTCTGTTTGCTCTCCGCGCCCCGTATTTGCTTAACAGTCCGAACTCGTCGCCGTTGTTTTATCGGAAATTTCCCCAGTACACTCCGCCGGGAAAGATTACCGCGAATATCAATCATGCCGTTATTAAGTCCTTTCCGACGGAACGCTCTGCTTACCGCTATGTGCTTGATGTGCTTATTGATAAAGCCAATTTCTTTTTCGTGATGGTGGACACCTACGACCTGAAAAAAGGCCTTGATATTTTTATTGAGGAAATAAAAAAGACCAAAAATCTGGACGGCACAAAACTTATGATTACCATTGATAGCGGCGACATTAAAGAACAGGCCTTTTATGTTAGGAAGAAACTTGATGAAAATGGCTTGCAAAACATTCGCATACAAGCAATGAGCAATCTTGACGAATACAGTATAGACGAGATGGTTAGGCAAAAGACACCCATATATTGTTACATCACGGCTACGGCGCTTATCAATGTAACTGATAATCCGAAATTAGAGGCCGTGTACAAACTAGCGGAACTCGTGCATGCCGATGGAGCGGTTGAGCAAAAAGCAAAACTAACGAAAGGAAAAGAAAGCTATCCAGGGAGAAAGCAGGTTTTCCGCGTGTATGAGAACGGAAAAATGGTGAAAGATATTATCGGGCTTGAAGGTGAACAATTAAGAGAGCCACTGCTTCATAAATTTGTTGAACAGGGGAAGCTGGTGCTCAGTATTCCAGACCTTGAAGCAACGAAAACCTTTCTTGAAAAAGAGTTGCAAACGCTTCCCGATACCTATAAAAATATAAATAAATCAGTTACCTATCCTGTCTTGATAAGTAAGAAATTGGAAGTGTTGTTGGAGGAGGTGAAGAAACTGCACGGGTAGCGAAATCAAAAAAAGAGCGTACAATACGATTCCTATGACGGATGATTTTTTTATCGTGCAGGGGCTCGCG
>CAYSCV010000138.1:0-2236 GCA_964429715.1 uncultured Methanosarcinales archaeon | reverse complement strand
TCTAATGTCCGTATCCTGGGGTTCGGAGCTCCTTCGCCTTCAGAAGAACAGATTACTCCTGACTATCTCGCTTGAATATGGCGGCTACAAAATAAGAAATCTTAAGTTGAAAAAATCTATGATTTTTGCTATCCTTGCTTTGTGGGCAAAGAAAGTAATGACTCATATTCCTAATACTATCAGTCGCATTCATTATTGAGGGTGGTGTCGTCACTAAACAGAGCGTTCAGACAATCGCAAAAATTGCTAAGTCGTTAGACGTTCCAATGGAAGGATTATTAAAGTATAGACATCACACTATGAAATGCTGCTTATAAAGAATGAAAAATGAGTCGGATGCGTAGTTTTGGAGCGAGAAAAAATCCGAGTTGTGTCCATAGACCCAATGAAGATTTTTTATCGCGAAAAACAAGCAGGCGGCCATTTTTCGTGTTTATTCGCTGTATTTCATAGTGTGATGTCTATAGATATGCTAATAAAACCGATTTCAATAATTGACGCGCCATCAATTCTTGGCTTACAGCCAAGCGGAGTTGAGAAACTCCCCGAGGCACTCAAAGCTCAAGGGTTTGTTGAGTTGCTCAATGCACAAGAAGTCGGTAGTATTGTGTCGTCTTTCTATGATTCAAAAAGAGATGAAAAAACAAATATTCTCAACCCTCAAGGCATTCGAAATTTTTCAAGTCAACTCGCAAATAAAATTCATCAAGAACAGTCGGATGGCAACTTCCCCGTGGTATTGGGCGGCGATTGCAGTATTATTATCGGTTGTCTTTTGGCGCTTCGAAGAGTTGGAAGGTTTGGACTCTTTTTTATAGACGGGCATGCAGATTTTTATCAACCAGAAGCGTCACCAACTGGCGAGGTCGCCGATATGGATCTAGCTATAGTGACAGGAAGAGGCCCGGAACTTTTGACAAATATCGAGAATCTCAAACCCCTCGTCAGAGACGAAGATGTTGTTGCTTTTGGGTATCGCGACCGCGAGGAGCAAGAACGATTCGGGAGTCAAGACATTCAGAAAACTAAAATCCATTCGGTAGAATTATCGGCAATTAAGAAACTAGGAATTACTGCATCGGTTTCTGAATCGCTTGGGAATATCCTTAATAATGACATAGAAGGATTTTGGATTCACCTTGATGCCGACGTTCTCAATGATGCCATAATGTCCGCAGTTGATTATCGCCTATTCGGCGGGCTTAGTTTTGAGGAACTGTCAGAAATATTATCCATACTTCTTGCATCAGGTAAAACAAGCGGCATGAGCATCTCCATCTTTAATCCCACATTGGATGACGACGGATCAATAGCCAAAGCATTTGTTCGGTCTATAGTTAAAGGATTCAAAGAAAGCGAATTGGCCGCCAAAGATTAACGGTGTCAGGTACAGTTTTTAACTGCCCAAGGCCTGACTTATGTCTATGTAATCAACTGGACTAACACGCCGCTCGTGCCGAAAACAATCTGTTGCTAACAGTTAAAACCGGAGAACTGTCCCCCGTTTTCAATTTAGGACAATGGGGGGTTGTTTTGCCCTCCCCTAATTTGACAAAACCCCCAAAGCATTGCGGGTGGGGATAAGGGGCTTAACTTCCTTATTGGTTTTGTGTTAGGTCTATGATAGGTATAAGGAGAGTTCGTTGAAAAAAGGGACTTCGTTTTTGAACGAAGTTCACAATATGGAGGACTTTTGGAAGTTGTAAAAATGGTGAGAATATGAGCGAGTTTCAGAGTTTTCCGATAATTAGGGAGAATGACAGGGAGTTCTGTGGGTGCGCGCGCGGAGAAGATTTTAACTGATTCGTTCGTTTGTTGTAGGATCTTTTGAGCGGGTTAGAAAATATTTTTATTTTTTACCCAAACTTATACCTTTCAATTTGAATTTATCAGGAGGTAATAATCATGAATATTAAAGAACGCCTAAAATTCTTAAAGCTGAGTTTTGAGGTTGGTGTAAAGTGGCGGGATTTGGAATATCTTGGGATGGCACTTGCTCAATGCGTAAAACTGGCGAAAGATTGGAAAGACATGCTTTTAGTGGAAACTTTAAGTCAAACCAATAGTCGCGCGTCTACGCTTTTAATTGACCCAAAGAAACAGCTTGAATGGATAAAAATACTTGAAGTTATTGGCACTGATATCCAGAAAGCCGTAAATTTTCTTGATTTCAAACAGGCAGAATTAGTTGCCTATAGGTTTCAAAAGTTGTTTAGTGAGATAGAGAATGGGGAAT
>CAYSCV010000137.1:0-2242 GCA_964429715.1 uncultured Methanosarcinales archaeon | reverse complement strand
TATATTCTTTTATGTTTTAACTTCATTTTAATTTAGGGGATGTTAACAATACTTCTTGATTTGTGAGATGTTCAGCTTGGTGATAGATTGGCTGAAGATGGGTTTCAATGTTTTGTGGACAGCGGGTATAAGCAGGGATGATATACCATTCGTTTTGTTTTCTGACGTGATATTTTGTTTCTTTTCGGGGTTGAAGATATTCAATCAATCTTTCGGGAATGGCTTTGATTGTAATTTCATATGTAGTTGGATCAAGCAGGCGTTTAGCACTAATAAGTTCGTATTTCATGGAAGCTGAATTTTGAATCAGGGGGTTTATATAGGTTGTTGTTTTTGGGTTTTTTTAAGAATTAGTGTTACAACAAAAAATGTAGTTAACTTTCTTTTTCTAATCGTACTTTTACTTTTTTGAATTGAAGCGGGAATTCTTGCTGATAGGAGATGTTATATTTTAACGCAAGTTCGGCTTTGTATAATTCTTTACCTAGATAAGCGGCGTGTTCGAGTTTACTGATAAGATTGTTTCTGATGATGGTGTGATAGATTTCAGCAGCGTATTTTCCAACTATTTTTTTGATGATGATATGGCGATAGGTGGCTAAACCTGCTTCAATGATTTTTGTTTTGGAGTTGATACGGATTAGAAAATAGCCTTTTGGGTCGGGATGCCATTCTTTTAATGGATCGTAGGAGGATTTTAGAGTTTCTTTGAGTTGTTCGGTTTGTTTGAAGAATTTGTATATTGGTTTAGGCATATTGGAGGATATATTTTGATGGTTTATAAGGTTTTTGGGGGTGAGAAAGGAAATTTGATAAATGGTTTTATGAAATTACAGAGAAGTTTGAATAATTAATATTTTTACTCAAACTGAAGAAATTGGAGAATATCTATTTCTGCACAGGAAATTCTAATTTGCATGTTCTCTTAGAGATTCTTCTACTAGCGTTCGTGACTTGTCTTAAAGCAAGAATCCCTATTTTACAAAGTTCTCTACAGATATTTTGAGATGTCTTGCAATATTTCGTATCCTGCTTGGAGTCTTGCGTCTGGGTTTTTTTGAGTGGTTATGGCACGGCCAATGACAAGAATGGTTGAGCCTTCTTGGATGGCGTTTCCAGGGCTGAATACTCTTTTTTGGTCGGAACCGGCAGGGGTGTTTGGTCCTTGGATGCCAGGAGTTATGTACATAAATTGTTTGGGAAGCTGGTGTTTGATGGCGGAAAGATCAGCAGCAGAGCAGACGATGCCATCTAATCTGGCAGTTTGGCTTTGTTTGGCTAAATGTAAAACGTAGTCTGAAACAGAGCTATGTACTTGAAGTTGTTCGTGCAACATTTTTTGGTCAATACTTGTTAGGAGAGTGACGCCAATGATTTTTGGTATTGGGATGTTATATTTTTGCGAAGTGTTTTGGGTACCTTCAACTGCTGCTTGCATCATCTCTACACCTCCGGATGCATGAACGTTAAATATATAGACACCAAGCTTGGTTGCGGCTGAGGCGGCGTCTTTTACGGTGTTTGGAATATCGTGGTATTTTAGATCTAGAAATACATTAGCACCGTAGTTTTGAATGGCTTCTACTGAAGCGGGACCAAAGCGAGTATATGATCCTTTGCCGATTTTAAATAAGCCGACAACGGGACTTAGTTCTTCGACCATAGCTTTTAATTCTTCTAGAGTTTCAAGTCCATCTAATGGTAAACATACTTTTGTGCGGGCGAGTGCTTCTTTTTCTGTGAGGTGCATATGGAATTAGAGCAGTAGTTTTTTATAAAGATTTGCTTTGTTAAAAAAAGTATTTGCCTCGCCGAACGTATGCGTATCACCATTGGTGAAACCAACCATTCCCTCGCTAAAAAAATTCAAAGCTTCGCCCTCGCCGGCAATACCCAATGTATCTTCTGTTAGAAATCCATGACCATCTGCGCTCATTGTTTTAGTAAAGATATTTATCATTATTTACAAGAAAGCAGTCCTCGTCTTGCCAAAGAATTTTCCTCCCATTACGACTTTGACTTACGAAGATATTTGTTAGAGATTGCCTAATCCGAACAACGTTTAAAAAGAGTATTTATAGTTAACGCACTAAATATTTGTACATATTATTGCGTTAAATATACACAAGATGGAGAAACTACTCTTTCCGATAGGAAAGTCACGAACGGAGTGACTAGACCATCTGTGCACAAATGAAGTCGTTGTCCACGATGAAACAACGATTTCATCGGGACACCAATA
>CAYSCV010000136.1:0-2251 GCA_964429715.1 uncultured Methanosarcinales archaeon | reverse complement strand
TGCTTTTTCTTGGGCGCACACCGCTCGCAATAAAGTGGTTGAGGTTGACGGGGGGGAGAGTGTTTTCTGGTTGTGGATAACTTCGGTTTTTGTTCGGTAAGCAAGTGATATACTAATCTCCATGCTTACTAAACGCCAAAAACAAATAATGGATTTTGTTAATACATACTCACGGAAACATGATTTCTCCCCCACATTTGCAGAGATAAAAAAGCGAATGAAGTTGCGCTCTCTTTCTACAGTGCATCAACATATAGAAACACTCGAGCGTAAAGGATATCTGGAAAGAAAAAAACATCAGCCGAGAAGTATTGTAGCGTCAGTAGCAGAGAAAATGATACAAGTTCCATTACTCGGGCGCATTGCTGCCGGGCAACCAATCGAGGCTATTCGTGATAAGGAAACTGTTGCAGTTCTGCAGAGCAAGCTCCCGCCCTCCTCAAGAAGTTACTATGCTCTTCGTGTGGTTGGAGATAGCATGATTGATGAGAACATTTATAATGACGATATTGTGCTTGTCAAAGAACAGGCAACTGCAGAAAATGGACAAAAAGTGGTCGCGTTGATTGATAATCAAGAAGCAACACTCAAAAAATACTATCGCGAGCGTGGTCATATCCGTCTCCAACCCGCCAATAAAAGTATGCAACCGATTATTGTGCCCCGTAATCGTGAGTTTGCAATACAAGGTGTTGTGCTTGATGTAATAAAAAACACCGTTCTCATACCGGTACATTCCCAGATACAGAAAGCTGGAAAGACAACAAAAGAGTCCACCGCTCCTCATTTTAAAGCAGGCAATATTTTAATATACAGAGATGACATCTTGAAGATCTCTGTAATTCCGAATAATTCAGTTGACTTGATTGTTACTTCGCCACCCTATAATGTTGATATTCATTATAATTCTCACGCTGACGATTTATCGTATGAAGATTATCTGGAATTTACCCACAAATGGATCAAAAAATGCTTTGACTTGGCAAAAAGTGAGGGACGGTTTTTACTGAACATTCCTCTTGATAAAAATAAAGGCGGTCAAAAGTCAGTTGGTGCAGACATTACAAAAATCGCAAAAGATATTGGCTGGAAATATCACTCCACAATCATTTGGAATGAGGGGAATATTTCCCGTCGTACGGCTTGGGGTTCTTTTATGTCCGCCTCTGCTCCATATGTTATTGCCCCGGTTGAATTGATTTTAGTTTTGTATAAAGATAGTTGGAAGAAAACAGGAGGGAGCCGAATAAATGATATTACAAAGCAAGAATTTATGGACTGGACAAATGGCGTCTGGACATTCAATGGTCAAAGTAAAAAAGGGGCAGGTGGACATCCCGCGCCATTTCCTGTTGAATTGCCACGACGTTGTATAAAATTATTTAGTTTTGTCGGCGACACCGTCTTAGACCCTTTTTTGGGTAGTGGATCCACTTTGATTGCTTCTTATTTACAGGGCAGAAAGGGGATCGGGGTTGATATTGATGAAAAGTATTGTAATATCGCCATTGATCGTTTGCGTCAAGATGCAAAATTAGATCAATCTAGTTTAAGTTTATGAAAAAGGGCAAAAATAAAACAAAGGATGAGGTCTCACAAAATGATCTCATTGTTCAATTCTTCAAGAATAATCCTCACAGAGATATACCGCATCCCGAAGTCGTTGATTGGGCTACAGCAACTTACAAAAAGAGAGTCGGTGATGTCTTTCGTGACCCAGATAGAGCCGTCCGTAAATTGTCTCAGTCAGGTTTTCTGATAAAGGTGAAAAAGGGAGTGTATCGGTATGATCCCGCCAAAGCGAATAGAAGGGAGTTGAAGGGTTTTACCGCCGCACAAAAAGAAGCAATCCTTAAAAGAGACGGCTATCAGTGTGTTATTTGTGGTAGAGGGAAAAGAGATGGTATGGACTTGCATATTGATCACATAAAGCCTAAAGACCTTGGAGGAGAGGCAACAATTGAAAACGGTCAGGTACTTTGCTCCCAACATAACTTCATTAAAAAGAACTTGAAACAAACTGAAACAGGTAAAAAAATGTTCATCCGTCTTTATGGACTAGCCAAAAGTGAAAATAATAAAGAGTTAACGAGTTTCTGTTCCGCTGTTCTAGAAACTTACGAGAAACATAATATTAACGGACATATCGTTTGGGAGAAGTAAAGTACTGCACCCGAGCAAAACCCGAGTAGTTAGCCACAGGCAGTACATCGTTGTGGTATTACGATAGCGCTATGAAAATCATTCTCGC
>CAYSCV010000135.1:0-2271 GCA_964429715.1 uncultured Methanosarcinales archaeon | reverse complement strand
AAAATAATCTTCATATTTAAATTTTCTAATTCTTTCTGAACAACATCAAATTCTGGATAATCTGGAAAATTCGTTAAAAGCTGTTGAAAAGTTTCTTTCGCTTTAAGCATTTCACCATCTGCAATCAAATTGTGGGCTTGATCAGATAACAACTGTGCCTGCAGATCAATTCCTTTTTTGGGAGAAACTTCGCTTTTATTGTGTTTTGCAAGAAAAATGCCACCCGCCAACAACACGACGACGATTCCAGCGATAATGCCAATTTGCTTATTCACAACATATCCTCCAAATTAAAAATGATAAGATTACCAATGCTTATAAAAAAATACCGCTAACGTAATTCCTAATAAAGCTCCAATAATCACCTGAAGTGGCGTATGACCAATCAATTCCCGAAGTTGATCAGTTTCTAATTTCCCTTTCCAATAAATATCATCTATGATGCGATTTAAAATGACCGCTTGCTGACCTGCCGAACGACGAACTCCCTGCGCATCAAACATAGTTACAATCGCAAAAACAGTCGCCAAAGCAAAAATAACCGATTGAAAACCTTCCTGCAATCCACATGTCGTTGCCAAAGCGCAAGCGCCAGCTGCGTGACTCGAAGGCATACCACCGGTTCCGATCAACCATTTAAAGTTAAAACGACGCTCTTTAATTGAAGCTAAAATCAGTTTAACAACTTGAGCAATAGCCCAAACAGTTAAGGTTATCAACAATATTTTATTATGAAGCAAACTGCTAAATTCATTTCTGGTGAACATTATGTTTAAAAAAACTCCTATTAAAAATTGAAATTAATTCCAGATAAGAATGGTTACATTATAATCTGCTCGACCTAAAATGCAAGGCTCTTTTCCCCACAGATAAATAGTGTAATACCAAAATAGAATTGACCGCTTTTACCAAAATAAGAATGTCCTATTTCAAACTGTCTATAATGCGAAGAAGGAGGCATTATGGACCAAGACAAGGATATTTTTATGATGAGCCGCAAAGAGATCAAGCGATACCAAGTCATCCGCAAAGTATTAGATAAGCAGGTTAAGCAAAAAGATGCAGCAGAGTATTTGGGAATAAGCAGCAGACAATTAAGACGAATAGTAAAACGTGTGGTAAAGGTTGGTGAAAAAGGGGTTATCCATAAGTTGCGTGGTGCAGAGGGCAACCGGAAGATCGGGATAAGTTTTAAAGAGAAGGTCTTGGAGTTATATAAGAAGAATTATTGGGATTTTGGACCGGTATTAGCGTCGGAGAAGTTAAGAGAACGTGATGATGTAAACGTCAATGATGAGACGTTACGATTGTGGCTGATTAAAGAAGGTCTTTGGCAATTAAAGAAGCAAAAGAATCATAAAGATAGGACAAGACGTGAGCGCCGTGAATATTTTGGACAGATGATACAGATGGACGGCAGCCATCATAATTGGTTGGAGGGCCGTGGACCAAAGTTAGTGTTAATGGGTTACATAGATGACGCGACTAATCGATTCCATGGACAGTTTTATGATTATGAAGGCACCATGCCTGCCATGGGAGGATTAAAGGGGTATATTAAACGTTATGGGCTGCCAGGAAGTATTTATTTAGATAAACACTCGACGTATAAGAACAATCGCAAACATTGTTATACAGATTGGCCGTTTAGGGATGAGGAGGAGTTAACACAGTTTGGGCGGGCTTGTAAGCAGATAGGAATCGAAGTTATATTTGCGCACAGTCCACAGGCTAAGGGAAGGGTTGAACGAGTCTTTAAAACTTTACAAGATCGATTGGTTAAGGAGTTAAGGTTAGGACAGATTAATACCTTAGAAGATGCGAATAGACTTCTAAAACTCTACTTACCTATTTTTAACAAAAAGTTTGAGGTCTTAGCCAAAGGGAGTGGAGATTTTCATCGATTGGTAGATCCAAGGTTAAATCTCGACGATATATTATCTGTTCAGACAAAATGTTTTTTACGTAACGATCGTACGTTAGTGCATAATAAACAATGGTATCAAATTTTAAGCAAGACTATGGCTCAAAGAGTTACAGTCTATGAATATCTTGGTGGACAAACAGGTATTCGACATGATAAAACCAATCTTGCTTTTAAACCAATTGAAGCGCCGGCGCCCAAAATATATCAACCGGTTAAGCCCAGATTTAAAGTCAGAGGAATTACAAAACCTGACAAAAATCATTTTTGGCGCAGGTATAGTCGTTCGATAAAAAGCGGACATTTCTAATTTGGTAGAAAGCGGACATTTCTATTTTGGCGGGACA
>CAYSCV010000134.1:0-2299 GCA_964429715.1 uncultured Methanosarcinales archaeon | reverse complement strand
TTTAGTACGAGAGGAACGAAGGTTCGTTGCCACTGGTCAACCGGTTATCTGATAAGGTACGCCGGGCAGCTACGCAATAGGCGATAAATACTGAACGCATCTAAGTATGAAGCGCTCCTTGAAAAGAGATACCCTAGGACATGGCAATAACAGCCGTTTGATAGAAGTGGTGTGTACGCACGAAGGCAACGACGTGTTCAGCATGCACTTACTAACGTCCGTATTAATTTTGTTAACCTACATATGGTTTCCATTACTTTTAGTGGCAACACTAATTGTACAATACGCAAGTATTGTAGAAATTCCCGAAAGGGGTTTCTTTTTTTCTTTTATTTTAATGGATACTAGCGCAAGCTATTTTTTCACATTAAAAATGATTTAGAAATAGTCAAAACACTTTTTTTAAATTAAATTTCAAGAACTAGTACGAGCTTTATTTTTTCAGAATTCAAATGAATATAGCGACAGCTCCATGACCCCAGCTCACGACTAAAAATAATCAACAGATTCACACCCCCACCAACGAATTAATAAACTTCAAACCTTTCTATTCTATATGGCCCGCTTCTATAAAACCATCGATTCCTATCACTTAAGTTATCAATTTGTATTAGACGTCTATCACACCACCAAAAATTTTCCCAAAGCTGAAGAACAAAATATCACTTCTCAACTAAAACGCGCCGCCGTTTCCATTCCTCTTAACATCGCGGAAGGCAGTTGCAAGGCCAGTCCAAAAGAATTCGTCCACTTTCTCAATACTGCCTTCGCTTCCGCCAAAGAAGTCGAAGTATTATTACAACTATCATTTGATCTCCACTTTATCTCCCAACCAGACTTTGAAAATCTCTCCAAAAAATTAGATGAAGTCTGCGCCAAATTATTCATGTTCACCCGCAACATCGAATCTCGCATCAGCGATAGAAATCCTAAATTCCGCTTCTTTCAAGAATTTAAAAAAGAAACAGCTTCACACTCTTAACAATCTCTCTTTTCACCATTCTTAAGAATAAAATATCACTTAAAAGTAACAAAAACACCAAAACATTTAAAAAGTAGTGCCACTTTTACACCTCAAAACACTAGAGGTATCAAAAAATGACAAACAATTTATTATCCCGCGCACAAAGCTTGCTTGGCTCAACTAACGCAAGTACAGCTCCCAGATTAACAGGAACTGCCCCAACCTATCAACCACAAGGTTTAGACTTGTACGTTCTGATGGACACCACCGGCAGCATGGACACTTACATTTCCACCGTGCGAGATAATATTGATACGGTCAATCGCGAACTCTTAACCGACAAAAATGATGTACGTATTTCTATCAACGGTGTCGGCGACCATTGTGATGGTTCAGACTACTTACAAATGTATGCTCTCAGTTCCAATCCTGCAGAAATTCGCGGTGCATTGGAAAATATCGTCATGACATCTGGCGGCGATGAACCAGAAGCATATGAATGTGCCGCTCTCGCATTAGCCCAACGTATTCCAAAAGAATCCATAGGGCGAAAACGCGCCGTCGTATTAATCGGTGATTCGTATCCGCATGGGATGAAAGATGCCTCCTGCGGTGTTGACTATCAAGCAGCGTTTAGTGCCATGAAAACTCTCGTAGATGGATTTTACGTTGTAGGCTGTGAACCGCAGAATTATAATTTGCAACGCCAACTTGTTACAAACAACGGCAAAGAATACCATATTCCTCTTGGCGATATGGTTGATGTACTGCCGCAATTATTAATTGCGATGGCACGAAAAACGCAATCCCCACTTGCACTCGCAAATTATTTGAACACATTAGGACGTGATGATGCAGCAAAAATTCGCGGATTTCTTCCCCCATAGAGACTATGTCAGATAATCCATTTGATCAACTAGGACTTAAGAAAGAATTAGTCACTTTTCTACAGCGTAGTGGACAGTTAGATGATTTTTTAAAAAGTTATATGCGCTCTGTCCAACAACGAGTCCACCCTGATCGTGGTGGGAATACTGAATTATCTTCTCTTGTCAATTCTGCCTACACATCTATCCAACAACAGCCAGATCAAATCCCTCAGTGGCTTGCAACCATGCAGAACGGCCACAATGAATACAAAGAGATGTTAGAAGCACTTGTGCCCGAAATGGAACGCCAACAAAGAGAAAATGAAGAACTGCGTGCACAAGTAGCATCTGCGTCTGTTGCACGCGCAGGAGGAAAAGTAGATGCGACAGTACGTACTGCTCCCACATCTGCACCAAAACCAAGTGTGCGCACCCCTCCACGTGTTGATCCCGATGTTCGCACACC
>CAYSCV010000133.1:0-2351 GCA_964429715.1 uncultured Methanosarcinales archaeon | reverse complement strand
AAGTATTTTAGCAATCAGGATGAGATGAAGCGATTGAAGGATCGGCAGAAGGAGTTTCAAGTACAGATGAAAGCTCTTCGTGATAAGCCAGAAGAGATGATGAAGGTGCAGAAAGAAGCAATGAGTGTGAATTTTGAGTATATGAAACATTCATTTAAACCTATGTTGATTACGATGTTGCCGGTGTTAATTATTTTTTCATGGATGGCGGGGCATTTGTCATTTGAACCGATTTATCCAGGTGAGAGTTATAGTGTGTCGGCAGTGTTTAAAGAGGGATTGGTTGGGAAAGCTGGTATTGATGTTTCTGAAGGTACGGAAGTATTGAATGGGAAAGAGCAGGAAATTAAAGATGGCAAAGTGACGTGGTCGCTGCGGAATATGAAAGAGGGGGAGTATGATGTGAAGGTTACACATGGAACGGTGGAACAGAGTAGAAAGGTATTCGTGTCAACAGAGTTGAAAGTTGAGGATGCGGTTACAATTTTTGAACATTCAGATATTGAACAGATAAATGTGAATTATGCGAAGTTACGGCCGCTGGGGGATAAGGCTGTGTTGTTTGGGTGGTATCCAGGATGGCTGGCGTGGTATTTGGTATTTTCAATTGTGTTTAGTATTGGTTTGAGAAAAGTGATGAATGTGTACTAAATCTTTATAAATAAAGCCGGATTTTGAATGTATATCTCTTTGGAGATAGATCTGGAGGCGACTCGGGTCAGTATATGTAATAATATCTGATTTTTTCGTTTCTGGGATAAATAAGTTAAAATAAAAATTAATTGAGAGGAGAATAATATGCCAGCAGGAAAACATAAATCAAGAAGTTTACGGCGCATCTATGTGCGAACGCCGGGAAGTAAAACAGTTATTCATTATAGACAACGCAAGCCAAGTAAAGCGCATTGTACGGGTTGTTATCGAGTATTAACAGGTGTGCCAAATCTAGGAGTTGCGAAGATGCGAGCATTACCTAAAACGCAGAAAAGACCGGAAAGACCGTATGGTGGTATGTATTGTACGGTGTGCACGCGAAGAATTTTACAAGTGAAAGCACGAGCAGGAGGTGCACAATGAGTATTTTCAATGTAGGACGATTATGTGTGAAGATTGCCGGGCGAGATGCAGGGCGAAAATGTGTTATTGTTGATACACTTGATGCGCATTATGTTGTTGTCGATGGCGATGTGCGACGTAAGAAGGTTAATATCAATCATCTTGAACCTTTGGCTGAAGTAGTGGAGTTGAAAGCGGGAGCGCGACATGAGGATGTGCAGGCTTTATTTGTTAAGCGCGGATTATCTGTGTGGAAGAATGTGGCAAGAAATGTTAGTGCACGGTCATTACAGCAGCGCAAAGGGAAGAACGCTGGTGCTGCGAAGAAGGAAAGTAAGAAAGTTGCTGAGCCGAAAGTGAAAGCGGTTAAAGCGGCGAAGAAGAAAGAATAAATTTTTATTTTTTTTATTTTTTTATTTTGAATTGTTTTGGTTGGTTTTTTGTGTTTGGAGAGATATTTATGTTTACGATAAAAGAAGTTATTGCGGGAACAGCGAAGTATGTAATTCCGGTGCGATCTTATAATTATTATTCGGCGCTGGAGGGGTTACGGGCGCGATATGATGGTGCAACGAGTACGCAGCCGACGGTTACGGTGAAAGGGAAAGTGCAGCCTCGGCCGTTGACGATACGGGAAACGATTGAAGCAGTAGTGCAGAATTATGAGACTCTATTGCGAGCGGATGGTTCAACGCGGACGAAAGAGGAGCGATTGGTGTTGTTAAGGTTGCCATTTGATACGGGTAGTGCGATTGTGTATGAGAAGATGCCCAGCGAGAAGTGTAAGATTGTGAGTTTGGCATCTCAATTAACTGAGTTAGATACAGCAGTGGGGCCGTGTGTGTTTGTTGATTATGCGGCGATTAGTGGGGTGGAGTTGAATTTTACGCAAGGGAAATATAATTCATTTTTTGGGTTGTCGAAGAGTGAGGTAGAAACGCATCCAGGGTGGAATGCGGTTGTTGGTGATGCGGCGTTGTTGAAGACGTTTCGAGATATTGTGTTTAGTGAAGCGGGAACTGATCGCGCAATGAAGTTTTGTGTGCGTGGACCAGTGCGAGAAAGTCAATTACATCCGTTGTATTTGAATTGGTTAGAAGAGAAATCAAATATTGGAGATTGTGATATGAATTGCGGGGCGGGGTTTTTAGAGAAGTGGAATGTGTGATTATTTGTTGTTGTTTTTACATCATTTGAGATTTTTCTTGTTATAACTGTAATACTTCTGGAAATTTAGAAATCGGTGCTGTCCAGAAAGTCATAAAAATGTATACTGATTAGTTTTGAATTATGAC
>CAYSCV010000132.1:0-2363 GCA_964429715.1 uncultured Methanosarcinales archaeon | reverse complement strand
CAAACCATGATTCTCTACTAATGGGGACTTTTTCCGTATTTTTTGTTGCAGAATTACGATTGGAGAATAGTCGCGCTATGTCCTCGGATATTTTTTCCATCTTCAATCCTCCCGCCATCACCACCCCAATATCGCTTTCGGGGTTCGTGATGTGCTTGCTCATAAAATCTTTTACATCGTCAGTAGTTATGGACCATAGAGACGCCTCTGAACCAAATTCAGATTTTGCAAGCGCAGTTTTTTGAAAGAAAAGTTTTCGATATACTTCCCACACTAAACTTTTCTGATGCGTCTTTCTTTCGGAAAACTCCGACAAAATTGCACTACGCTCTTTTTCAAAAGTATCGGCATTAAAAAGCGAGTGGTTTATCATCTGGTCCAGCACTTCAATAAGGATGGGGAGGTCTTGCGTTTCTGCAACTTCCAAATCCACACGGATAAAATCGCTGTCTGTCGTGAATGCGAACTTTCCACCCACATCCTCAATGTATTCTGCAAGCAGGTTTTTTGAGGGAAATCTTTGAGACCCTGCTCCGAGCATATGCTCTAAAAAATGGGCAACGCCCTCTTTTTCGTTGTATTTCGAGCCAGCGTAAAGAAATACCCGCACGAAGATTGGAGCATTTTCTTTCTCAAAAGAGAAAAAGTTTATGCCGTTTACGCACGCGTGTCTTGGCGTAACCCCCAAAGATTTTACATTCAACATATACAACCTATTCTACCATTTTTTTATTTAGACACACTCTTAACTAAATAAAAAAGGGGGAAGCGTGTGCGCTTTCCCCCTCCTCGCTATTGCAAAAGCACCAACCCTTCATGAAAGAGTTCTTTTACGAACACTTTTAGGGTTTTTTCGTCAAATGCCGGTTGCAGAGCATCTTTGAACTCCGCAAATGAGCATCTCCGTTTTCGGTCAAGAAACTCCAGAATCGTTCTCACCTTTGGGTGAAATGACCATCTCTTTCCGATGGCGCAAAAGTGGACTTCGTTAGTTGCCATATCAGTTACCAAACGCAATGGCCGTGGATTCCGCATCTGGATTGATGTCTCATCATAAATCTTGATGTCCTCTACTGAAGATACTCCCCAAGGAAACGATAAGCGTTCGTGCGGCTGGGCCATCCTGTCATTCTCCTCCAGAAAAGTTTGAAGCATGCGGTCGCTCCACAGCGCTTCAAACGCACATTTGAGCGTTTGTATGTGTTGTTGTTTCTCGATCTCAGTTGAGAACCTGGGAAGGTCGCGGCAAAACATTTCTGTTGTAACTAATCTTGACTGTAACCACGAAAGTAGATCATGTCCGGTTTGATTATACAGACCACAAGTTAAATGAACGGTTGGTCCGTCAAGCGCCTCTGCGCTATGCCAACATCCGCGCGGAACATAAAGCAAGTCCCCTGCATGGATAACTCCGCTCCATAACGGTTCACCTTCGGGCGCATGGATGTTTTCTGCTTCTTTATAGAGAGGAGCTTCTTTACTGAATCCGTTGATGGTCCACTGTTTCTCTCCATGGACTTGCAAGATGAAGACATCATGGTCGTCCCAGTGAGGATTAAACCCTTTTGAGGACTGCCAGCCCGCATACATGTTGATATATGCTCGTTCATAAAACACATATTCAATCATCTCAGCAATCTGTCTGACAGGTTCGTGGAGATCATCAACGCGATTGAGAATTAACACCGCACCACCTTTAAGACATTCTGATAACAGCGTTCTTTTAAGGCGTGGTAGTTTTTTTGTTCTAAAGCGTCGAGCTTCTGGGATAGTTACGGCTGAAAGAGATATATCCTTTCCGTTCTTGACGAGCCGAAACCGACCCGACGCATCGTGTTCTCGTCCGAGAATTATTTCGTTGATTGCTTGCCAGGTAAGCAGATGCGCAAACTTCTCCGGCCCCCCTCGGATAACCAAGTATTTTTTCGGATTCCAATATTCAGAAATAAAACGGTTCAATTCAATCGGTGCAATAATGTCGGAAACACTGTTCAATAAGTTCATGTCTACTCCTTTCAGTTAAAAAGTAAGGGCCTACAACGATTGCCGTGTAAGCCCTGCGTTTCAGTAATCGCCTCCTCCCTCGGAACCGTCACTACCTTCGCCGCCTCCGTCGTCGCCTTTGCTCTCAATCAAACCCGTTTGATGGGTGATTGGTGGTCGCAGGAACTCTTGAGAGAGGGAGGTTATGGCTAGTAGGAGTCCAGACCTCTCGTGTTTTTGTTCTTTGTTCGTTTTTCTCACCTCTTTTCTAGATTCGAGCGCAATTGATTTCAAAGGACGCTCTCAATCTTGATTAAGTATAGAGAAACGATATCTAATGTCAATAAAATAGACCACGCTACCATAAAAAAGCAAGCCCC
>CAYSCV010000131.1:0-2368 GCA_964429715.1 uncultured Methanosarcinales archaeon | reverse complement strand
ATCTTTAGTTCATCGGATTACCGCGATTGCAGATGCGAATCCCGAGTATATATGGTTCTTTGAGCGCCATTTATGCTCAATGAGTGAAACTGACGGCAATATTATCGAACGCGGCGTGCCGGACGAGCATGGAATGCGTATGATTGGAATCGCGGTTCTCGTTGCCCACCAGGAACAAGTATTTACTTGGCGAGATAAGGATCTTTGGGTCAGAAAGGACAGACAGATTATCTCTGCCGCGAGAATTGCCGAAGAGCAGACAAAAGAAATTGAGCTTGCTTTCAGGGCAAAAGACGAGTGGGGGTTTCCAGTCCGGTTGTTTTTTAATCGGACAGAACAAAGCAACGCTGTTGCCATGGAGATCTTGAGTTTCATGCGGGAAATTATTCAGTAGGAAAAATTTATGCGCATATAAGTTAAATTTATGCGCATAAAAATTATCTTGGCGGTAGGACTGTAATAAGACCCAAGGGATATTTTTTACCGCTTAGATAATCGCGTATCGCAAGATACCCGCGCGTTCCAACAAAGCTCTCGGGTGGCAAATTCTCGAGTTCCCGTCTCTTAAAAAACTTAACTTCGATTATCTCCTCATTTCGGCGATATTTAGCTTGCTCTTCCTTGGAAGAAACAAAAACTTTGGGATTTAACAAGTCAGCTACGAAGGTGAACATTGTAATCGAGCTGGACTTATAAAGAAGATAATAAGCTCCGAGCAAGTATCGCAACTCTATCTTCGCGTTTGCTTCTTCGCGAGCTTCGCGCACGGCGGTATCCATCACGGTTGCGTCTTGTTGCGGCTCAAAAGTGCCCTTGATAATATTCCAGCCGTACTTACCGGTGTGATTGTTCAATTCTTTAATGAGGAGGATTTTGTTTTGATATTGAACAACT
The DNA here is from genome assembly GCA_964429715.1 of uncultured Methanosarcinales archaeon. GTDB lineage: Archaea > Nanobdellota > Nanobdellia > Woesearchaeales > GW2011-AR9 > JACPNA01. The sequence goes on along the minus strand of CAYSCV010000131.1, from coordinate 1,474 downwards.
ACCCCCGCTTTAAGTTTGATTAGTATTTGTTGTTTGTTTTTTTTATTCATGAATTGAGATTTTGACTGGTCACAGGAGGATTACAAATGGAAGCTGTAAAGGGAATCAACTGTCGCGAGTTTGGGCAAAAGGTTATTGTTTATGATTTGGTTGGTAAATATGGGGATTGGCTTTTCAAACAACCAATTCAATTAGCGTTGGAAAAAGAGGGTTTTGATGCGCGTGTCAGTCAAAGAAACAAATATCCTCCCATCTCAAATTTGATTATAGACGAACAAGAAAACAATAACCAGTGGGCGCTTGTTTACAGCCGACGAGACAAAGAAATTGTAAACAACGCGCTTACTAAGCAGTTTGACACGATAGTAGAAGTTCAACGATTTAGTCGGATAAGTGAAAGAGTTATTGTTTGGCGACACGGTGTTTGCGCGAGTGTTAAAAGTTTTCGGCGTGTTCATGAGCAAGAGCGCGTCCGCGCAATTGCAGAATATTTGAATTTGTCGTATCAAGAAAGACCAGCGCATGTCGTAAAACCAATGAGTCGCGCAGTGGCAGTGAATCTAAATGTCAGCGATCGAGAACGCGAAAGATTACAATTTGATTTCAATGAGATTCGTAAAGTGGTTTCATGTTTGAGAATTAGAGGTTATGAATTGCGAGTCATAAAAGAAGCGGGACGAAAACTTTCTGTTGCCGATGATTTTTATGAAGAGTTTAATGCGTCTGAGGTTGTTTCTACTAATAGCTTTGATGAGGCATGCCGGGTTGTTGAAAGTTGCGGCTATTATTTCGGCGCTGATTCCGGCCTTGCACATCACGCCGTAGCTAATGGGAAAGTGGTTTTTTCCCTTTTTAGCAGAAGGTATCACGGCGAGCATCCTCTTTTCCAAAGCACATTCCGAAACCACTTGCGCTATTTCGGCGACTTAAAATTCTCGGATGAAGTTGTTAATAATTTAGATTCTCTTGTTTGGAAAACTTCAGATCCCTTAATTGAAAGACAAATTAACGATTTTTTGGTATACGGCATGGGTGTTAATCTTGATCCGTATAGCAACGAATGTAAACTGGTTTCAATGAAATTATCTTTTGCTTTTCAGCAAGAGCGATGCAATCGTTTGGCGAGTGAGTTTCACAGTCGTTCCGCCAGTATATTTTTTACCGATGAGATTATGGAAATTGATGTGGAGAATCTTGTTCCCGTATCTGGGCAGTTATTCATTAACAGCCAGTTATGCGTAAGTGAACTACACCGTGTATTCGCCTCGGAAGAAAAACCCGAAGATATGAGTTTTTACGCAAAACCGTGCTCGTTTTTCTACGGTACTGCCGTGCGGGATGGTTCTTCGGATGTTGATTTTCCAACGGTGTTTGCTCCCGCGCTAAATAATGTAGCCACGGAGCTTTTACTTGAAAAACTTAAATTGGTGTTGGAAAAATATGGTTTTTGCACAGGACTACCTCATCAAACGCC
>CAYSCV010000130.1:0-2422 GCA_964429715.1 uncultured Methanosarcinales archaeon | reverse complement strand
ATATCTGTCGGAATATTGCTGATTTTTTAGATAACAAGTCTTCTGTTCGAATAAATGAGGAGGTGGTGATTCCACGGTTGATTTATTTTCCACATCCAGAAAGGGATGCGGAGCGGTTTTGTTTACCGATTAGTTTGCGGGATAAAACAGGAGAGTTAGAAGTGTATGTGCGAGATACGGCGTATTATCAGAGGGCTCGTAAACTGCTTGTCGATGCGTTATGTGAGATGAAGCAGGGGGATATGTTTATCTATGGAACTATACGATGTGGTATGATGTTTGAGGGTGAAGGAGAGAATTGTTTGTATCTTACGGATTTTTATTCCAAAAAGATTGGCAAACCAAAAAGAAAGAGATTTGATTTGGCGGAAATGCTTGAAAAAATTTTGCCAGAAATTGAGTTGATGCCGGAAGCGATTGGTGTGAGAGGATAGTTTGGAGAAGTGTAAAAAATTACCATTCAATTTCTTTGCGTTCAAAGAAGAATCTTCCAGTTGGTGCGTTGTCAGGTAGGGTTGCGGCCCAAATTATTGTGTCGGCGCCTTGTTCAGGGGTTAGTTGAGCGTTAGAACCACCTAAGGTTGTTTTTACCCAGCCGGGATGGATGGAATTGATGAGAATGTTTTGTGATTTTGTTTCTGCTGCAAAGATTTTGGTAATAGCGTTGAGGGCGGTTTTAGAGATGCGATAGGCGGCGTCGCCTGCGCGCATTGTTGCTAATTGACCATAGCGGCTGGAGATGTTGACGATTCTGCCATAGTTATGTTTTTGCATGAGGGGGATGAATAGTTGACAGAGGCGAAAGGGGGCAATGGTATTTACTTCTAGAGTTTTTTTAAGATTGGAGATGGAGGTTTCAAAGGCGGGTGCTTCATAGACATTTGGGTCAGGATTGTCCAAGTAGACTCCGGCGTTGTTTATGAGAATGTCGAGGCGGCCGAATTTTTTTTCTATGAATTTTTTGCAGGCGATGCGACTTTTTTCTTTTGTGACGTCTAGCTGGCAGAAGTGGACTCCTATTTTTTGTGCGGCGGTTTTGCCGTCTTTGCTATTTCTGCTGGTGAGAATGACGGTGTGGCCTAGGTCTTTGAGCAATTTGCAAACTGCAAAGCCTATGCCGCGATTGCCGCCGGTGATGAGAGCGATTTTTGGAGACATGAGGGAAATTATTTTGGGAGGGTTATTAAATGTTTTCTTTAATAAGAATTATGCCACTAATTTTCGTTCTAAAAATTCTTTACGGCATGTGAGGGGGTTTTATAAAGGATGCGGTTGGGAAATTTGAGAAGGGGAAGAATATAATTTATGACTTTTTACGGTTGCAGTGATCTTTTCAAGAGCAATGTATCTCTTTGGCTGAAATTTCATGTGAAAATTTTTCTTCGAATTGTGAGAGGATTTTTTTTCTGAAATTGCAGGTATTTGCATGTTTGGCATACGCACACCACCCTTCGAGAAAATCGTAAATGGAATCGTACGTTATCTTCTCTTCGTGATATGCACGTGTTAGCATGGCCCATTTATTCTGAAATGTACGCAGATTTTTCTTTTTGAGCAAACGATGATGAGGAAATACCCTCATCCCTAAAAAGCCAATGCCGCGATCAAGAGAGAGTATTTTCGATTTATCTGGGTGGAGGGTGAGTGCTAACTTTTGTTCCAAAAAAGAGTCAATCTTGCGTTTATATTCTTGAAGAATGTGACGCGAGGGATGTAATATTACAAAGTCATCCACATAGCGAATATAATATTTGGCATGGATTGTTTGTTTGACATAATGGTCTAATTCATGAAGATAGATATTGGCGAAGAATTGAGAAGTTAGATTTCCTAGTGGCATGCCAATACTTTCTTTCTCATTCTGGTAGTTTGATAAAATACGTTTGATGAGCCAGAGGACTTTTTTGTCAGATATTTTTTTTTCAATTAAAGAAAGAAGAATGTCATGATTAACGTTTTCAAAATACATTTTAATATCGGCTTTGAATACAAATGCAGTGGTTTTATTATTTTTGGAGACTTTGCGAGAAAATTCTTGAAAACAATTAATAGCTTTGAGTGTTCCTTTACTTTTACGATTGGCGTAGGAATCATAGATAAATGATTTTTCAAAGAGCGGTTCGATGACGTTGCATAACGCGTGATGGATAACGCGGTCGCGAAAGTCGGAGCGATGTATGGTTCTTGTTTTTGGATCACGAATGATGAAGATGGTGAGTGGTTTGGGGTTGTACGCATGAAGAAGTAATTCGTTGCGCAGTGTTTCAAGATTATATTGCAGATTTTGTTCAAACGCAATAACATCAGGCTTTTGTGTTTTATGTTTTCGGGCTTTTTTGTAGGCGAGTTCTAGATTTGAGTAAGAACAGAGGAGTTTGCATAATTCATCTTTTCTTGGCAAACTCCTCTAAGAGATTCTGTC
>CAYSCV010000129.1:0-2483 GCA_964429715.1 uncultured Methanosarcinales archaeon | reverse complement strand
TACGGCAAGTCTAGTCACTAGCGTTCGTGACTTTCCTGATGGAAAGTTCTGTCACGATGTTCCGAACTTGCCTTACGGCAAGAATTGCTTTTTGCAAAGTTCTCTATAGAGGGAAAGATTATTTCTCTTTAATTTGCAATAAGACTGCTTCGGCTTCACGTTTGACGCCTAATTTACGAAAGAATTGGAGAACATTTTTGACATCGCGTTCTAATAATTCTTGAGAGTTAGGAGTTTTGACAACGGTTGATTGGGAGAAGTCAATTAGGACGGGGGTTTCGTTATAATTGAGGATGTTAAATGCGGATAAATCACCATGAATCAGGCCGGCATGGTATAATTTTTTCATTTGTTCGATGATTAAGTTCAGAAAGGCTTGGGGGTGTTGAGGATGGGTATCTTTGAGAGGGAGAGCGGGTTCGTCATCGCCAATCATTTCTTCGACAAGAATGTTAAATAGACATTTATATACTTTAGGTACGGTGACGCCAGCGCGATGGGCTTTTAGGAGATTTTTATATTCTCGCTGGGTCCAGGCAAAGATGATTTCCCGGCGGTGTTTTTTGAGGTATTCATATCGAGGATCTTGACGAATGTATTCGAACATGCGGTTGAAGTCGCAGTTTTGCTGGCGATAAATTTTGACGATACGTTTTTCAATTTTATCTCCCTGATGTTTTATGGCAATAAAGACATTGCTTTCTTTGCCAACTTTTAAAGGAGAGATGAGTTCGTCGAAGACACCGCGGCTATGCAATTCAAAGAGGTTGCGATCGGTGAAGTCATCAAAGACGCCTTTGGCGGTTTTGAAGCGTTCCTGGGAGGTGATGGTGGCCATGGGTTAGAGTTATTTTTTGATGATATTTATAATTTTGTCTTCGACTTCTTTTATTTTTTTTTCTTGGATTTTTCCAACAGAATATAAGATTATAGATTTATCTGCGGTAAATAAGCGATTGGGCCTGATTAAACTTGATTGGGGTAAATTTCCGGTGATAAAATCATTTTGTTGGAGAACAATAGCGTACTCATCAAAGCGGGCTTGGCTAGTTATTTGGCAACAAATCACATCATCTCCACTCAATGTTGCCACAACTAAAGCGGGTCTTTTCTTTGTTGAACTTAAATCAGAGAAGGGAAAAGGGAGAACAATGATTGTTCCTTTTACAAGTTTTTCCATGCTTCTTCGTCCTCTGTGCTTAACCACTCTTTTGCTAATGCTTTTTCACTGGCGAGTGCGGGAAATGATTGTTCATTAAATTGGGCAAAAGAACGTACTTCAATTCTATCTTCAAATGCTAAAATTGCAACTTTTGTTCCTTCAGTAAATCCTTCTTTTTCTCTAATTTCTTTAGGAATAGCAATTTGACCTTTTCCGGTTATTGTTGCGGTTTTTATTTCAAGTAATGTCATAAATGGTACCTTTGTTTCTTATTTGTAAGAAAAGTAAGTTTAAATATATAAACATTGCGGAAATAAGATCGCAATTGATTCAACAGAAAAGAGGGGTGGATTGATATGGAAGACACAACTTTAGAATTAATCATTAGGTCAAATCCTAAAAATAAACTGTCGAGCCTGAAAGCGGCTACCCATTATAACACACCTTGTTATGCATCTGAAACAAGTGTTACTCGCATTTATTTTGTTATTGTCCATCAAAACCAGATTGATGCAGAAGTTAGGGCAGGAAATCTTGATTTCATTCTAGCTAAAAAAATTAATGATGAGATCGAAGGTATTAAATCAAGACACCCAGAGAGCTGGACAAGGGGGAGTCCATTTACGGTGCCATTAGGAATTCCCAAAAATAGAGCTATTTTAGTCTGTGGTGCATTTGAAAGTATGTGTGTTTCATATCAATATGACTTATTAATCAAAGCTGGTTACAAAGCGTATATCTGCAGAGAATGAACTTTGTCTTATACTCATTTAAAAGACTAAAGACAGTATTAAACCCCCATGGCATTCAAAACAACAAACTACTCTTAAGTAACAACAGAACCACAACATTTATATAGTAGTGCTACTTTTTAGTAACTAACACCTCAAAACCACCTCTTTTTCCTCAGCAGGCGTTCGCGCCCGCTGGGGTTTTTTATACTCTTTCAAATTACAATAGATTTAAATAATTCTTATCCATAAACCATCCTATGGATCAACCTCTATTAGTCACCGTTGCCATCATTACAAAAGATGATAAACTTCTGTTGATTAAAAGAGCCAGAGAACCCTATAAAGACTCTTGGTCTTTTATTGGTGGTTGTGGCGAATTTAAACATACCTCCGATCCTGCCAAAGCTGTCAAACTTGAAGTAAACGCAGATATCAATTGCGCATTCAATCCTACTTTTTTTATGTACAATGCCGCTAATTTTGAAGTCCCAACCGTTACTCTCTTCTTCTATGGATCAATTCAAGGCACACCAAAAATAAACTGTCGAGCCTGAAAGCGGCGAATGTCACTAGCGTTCCTTCCTTTC
>CAYSCV010000128.1:0-2504 GCA_964429715.1 uncultured Methanosarcinales archaeon | reverse complement strand
ATACAACAATTATCTTCTAAGAGTTGTATCATGATTTCTGGGCGCGCAAGTCAAATTCGACACCCTACGCCTCGCGCGTCTCCGCTAGAATTCTTCGCGCCTAGAGATCAGAGTGAAAAAGTCACTAACGGGTTACACCACCGAGTGTCAATAACCAATTAGGCTACTTTCCACACTCTGCACATTATTAGCTAACTATATTTTGTATGAACACATCACTTGTTTCAAGTATTGGGATCGATGTTTCGAAAGCAAGTCTTTCGTTTGCAACACTTCGAGTTGACCATTCAGCTGTCGTGAAGTCATGCGCCAACAGTGAGAATGGTATTGATTTGTTGCTCGCATCTTTGAAAAAAGACAGAACAGCCACAACTGTTCCCTGTGTAATTGAATCCACCGGAGATTATCATCTCCGGTGCGCACTCATGGTAGCGGAGGCGGGTTTTACGGTCAACGTAATTAATCCGCTCATTACCAAACAATACCAGCGAGCGTCAGTGCGCAACAGTAAAGATGACAGCGTAGACGCTGTGCGGCTTGCTCGCATTGGACTGATGGAACCGAACTTAAGGCCATTTAAAGGCACAAAACAAAGCCTAGCGCTTAAAAAGATTGTTGCATCCGTAGGTAGGCTTGATCACTACCAGCAACAACTCAAAGCGCATGTAAAGCAATTAAAAGAAACCGGAGCGCTTCTTGGAGTGAAAATGAATCTTTCTCAATTAGAAAAAGCAATTAAATCAATTGCAAAACAAATTGATGAGTTTGAAACATACATCCATGATCATGCTCCAAAAGAAGCGATTGAAATTTCACAAGCGGTACGCGGTGTTTCTCAAACTGGTGTTGCAAAAGTTCTTTCGCTTCTTGATGGGCATGAGTTTACAGACAAAGACAAACTCGTCGCTTTTACCGGTCTGGATGTCGCCGCTAGAAGAAGCGGAGCGTGGAAAGGCAGAGAGAGGATATCGAAACGGGGAAACCCGCATTTCCGAAAACTTTTGTTTCAAATGGCCTGGGGGTTGAAACAGCACAATGCGATCTATCGCGAGTATTATCAAAAGATGCGAGAAAGAGGCAAACATTACTTCACCTGTCTCATTGCTGTTGCTAGAAAATTCCTGCGATTTCTTTTTGCTTACGTGTGGAAAAAGTCTATCTCTTTTAGTTGACTTTTTCTTCTAACGGGTCTAGCGGAAATTCCCGAAGGTTCAAAACCAAAGGTTTTGAAAGGCGGAGGCCGACGGGCCGAGCCGGGGCTGACCAAAATTTCAGCATAAATTTATGGGTGGCCAAATGCCATCGTGCTTGCCTCGAGTTTTTGTGATTACACAAAAACTCTGCCCACCCGTGCGCGCACGAGAAAACACTCCCTAGATTATTTTAGAATATTGGGGATAATTTTCTTTAACTAGTTTCTTCCATTGTGCAGTTTCATTACTACCACTCAGATCTGTTTTTCCATATACAAGCAAAACACATACAAACTGTTTTTCCGGATGCCAAGCAACAATACATCTATTCCCCGAAGTTTTTGCAGATTCTTTTGTTTTAACCACTTTAAATTTAGTCTTAACAATTCTTACACCACCGACATCACACATAGTCTCTGCTCTGTCTGTTTTGAGCAACATATCAATACGCTCAAGCTCTGCGGTAATAGCGCGTAAAGTAATATCCCAGTGTGTTTTATATTTTTTCTGAAAACTTTTTATGAAGTGCCTTTCTGCAAAATCTTCAATCTGTACAGAATAATTTCCCTGCATATTATTTAATAAACTAAATCAGCATCTTCCTGCGTTATGAGCTCATAAGGGATAAGCTCATCATCGCGGCACAAAAAGTATGGTAGTTGGTTATGAGTAAAATTGACAATTTCATTAGTATTTTTATTTTTCCACTTCTCTGCTATTTTTTTCATTAAAGAGTTCTCTTCTTTAGAAAGAGTTTGTATCTTTTCATTTTTATTACTTTCCGATTCACTAATTAAGAACATATCCTTACTTTCAGTACTCTTGTGGTCAATAATAATTTTGCCGGACTCTTCAAGTTCATCAAGTGCACGAAAAAAAGAATCCGGTACCGGACCGTAAGCAATCTTTCTATATTGCATACCACTCATACTCTCCAAATTTTCATAGAACCATGCGAAGTCAGCTAAGTATAATAACTTAGCGAGTTTTGTTTTCGGAACCTTCCCGTCTTTTGATAGATTCATACGCAAGTATGTAAGTATCATATGTTTGTATTTTTCAATGTTTGGAATAGTGCCGGACAAAAGTTCGTCAACACCAATACTAAAAAGATTAGCAAGCTTCTTTGCTTCCTCTATGTCAAGTTTTTGTTTACCAACTTCGATGGCAGTATAGGTTGGACGAGAAACACCAATTATCCGTGCCACCTGTTCTTGTGACAAACCTTTTTTAATACGAAATTCCTTAATTTTTTCCATATACTTAATCATACGATTAAGTATATGGAAATCATGTAAAGAAGTCAAGCAA
>CAYSCV010000127.1:0-2526 GCA_964429715.1 uncultured Methanosarcinales archaeon | reverse complement strand
CTCCACTCAAAAAACAAAAGCACCCTTTCGGGTGCTCATGTTTTAACGAGTGGAGCACCGTGCAGGCAGTCAGAACTATGTTTGCGGAGGAGGAGCAATATATTTACATACCGGATTTGGGGAAGCAGGCAGAGGTAGTCTAATTTACCCCACGGGACGTAGCACTATTGTTAGACACCAAGATTATTTTGGTATCCCCACCCCACCTTTGACTTTCATCAATGAATGAGTATATTAGATACATACACGCCCCAGCTAGCCGCAAGGTCCGCTGGGGTTTTTCGTTGCTTATTGGTAGAATAGGGCTCAAATGGAAACTGTTTTACTAATTGATGGAGAAAACCTAAAAGGAAAGATTAGGACTGTTTTCAAGGAAGGAGGTAGAGAAAAGCCGGTCTGGCATGAATTCGATTTCAAAGGACTTTTTGAGAAAGTTCTTAAAGGTCTAGCAATAAATCGCAGAGTCTTTTACTTCGCTCGTATCAAAGAACACGATGGTAGCAGGAAGAAATCAAAGGAACTCATTGAAGAACAGCGACTCCTAAAAACTCATCTTGAGGCACAGGGCTTTGAGGTTATTTTGAGCGGCCGAGTCAGAGGACAGATGGAAACAGGACGAGACAATAAGCAGGTTCTTGTTTTCAAAGAAAAGGGAGTCGATGTAAAAATAGCCGTTGATATGGTGAGCCTGTCTTGTGATAAAAAGGTAAAAGAGATAATTCTTGGTAGCTCCGATTCTGATTTACAGCCGGCAATTAAGGAAGTACGTGATCGAAAAATCAGTTGTGTCTATCTCGGCTTTGAGGCACAACCAAATAAAGGTCTTTCTTATACAACAAGTCGTACAATTTTGATCCGAAACTCGGAACTGCTTGAGTTTGAGAAAGTCCAACAAAGACTTATTTAATGGAGGCAGTCAGAACTATTTTCCAAGAGGAGAATCGGTATATTTATATACCTGATTTGGGGAGTCGAGTAGAGATGACGTAACAAATTTTTAGAAAATTGGTGGGAGAACCATGAGTACACTTTTGGTCACAAGTCATCTTGAGCCGTCGCGCAAAACGCTGGAAACTAATGAATGACGTTAGAACCTCTTTTATCAATTGCGGTAATATGCAGTATTTACAATCTATTAAAGAATTTAGCAGCGCACGTGAATCTCGGGTCGTCTAGGGTAGTTGGCGGGAAAATGTTAGAACCTATATATGAAAGAGGAAAATCTAAGAGTAGATCAGCCCAACACTTTTCTTGAAAGAATAGATAAAATTCGCGAGAAATACGGAGCAGAGGAATTTCTACATGGAGACAATGAAGCGTGCCAGAAAGGCAGAGAAGCTTTTTTCGAGTATTGGTTTGTCATTGGTTTTAAACGATTGTCGCGTAGAAATTGGTGGATTCTTCAACCAAAAGAAGAATTTCCCGATTTGTTGCTTATTTCATTTATTGAGCAACCGCCTTCAATGGAAGTTTTGCGCTATGAACATGTAATGATTCCCGATCACTATAAAGATGTGGGAAAAATGATTAAAAATGTGACTGATAAAATAGCGAAAAAACAATATGACACGGGCGGTCCTTGTGGGCTTCTAGTGTTCTCAAATAATGTTCTCAGCAAGGCTTTTGAAGCAAGACTTTACCAAACTCTAGATAAAATCAAACCTTTTACGGAAGTATGGACGACAAGTCTTGAATTTTTGGATAGCGTAACCATAAAGAAAATTATAGTTAGTAAGGTCCGGCCTCTTCCCGTAATTCGTTTTGAATTCGATTTTAATGACCAATCGCTATATACGTACCAAACACCCCCGACCTGTATGGAACAAGTAGAAGAGGGCGGAGTTAAGTTCTTAAGAATCAAAGAAGAAGCGAGGATTGAATTCAAAAAAGAAGCTATCAAGAGACGGCTTAACGGTATAAAAAAATGAGGCCTGCGAAATGGATTATGGAATAGCGGATACCTTCCGCGAGAAGCATTCAAAAACTAGATTTGGACTGATTTGCCAGACTTCATACTTGAAACTACAATCATAGCTACCACCAGAAGAGGCAGGATGACAATCTCCCAGTTTTCCACTCTACCGAGCACAGCGAGGATTATAAAGAGAATGAGAGCAAGGTTTTTGTGCAATCCAAGCGCCTTGGAACGCTGGTAGCTGTTGTAAAAGATAAAGAAATACAGTAGAAGCTGGATTGCTATTAGTGGCCACACTAGCCAGAGGGAAGCCGTCGCACGAATGCTGTTGAGTAGGAAAGAGATACCAGCGTAAGCGACCAGAATCGTGATGATGCTTCCGGCGAATATCCTCTTGTCGTTTTTTGAGGTTTCCGCGTTTATAAACTCAGTTGCTTTCGAGTCCATACCAAAAGTATACCCCAAAATGACCCCGTGAAGTGCGGGGGTTATAGAACCTCCAATCCGTTAAGGCGCGCAAAACGGAACAAGGGAGAACGTGAATAATATATACCGATGTAGAGAAGGGGAGAACCGCGAGTACGCTTTTGGTCACACATAATGTTCCTGAC
>CAYSCV010000126.1:0-2548 GCA_964429715.1 uncultured Methanosarcinales archaeon | reverse complement strand
AGTAAACGCATAATGGCTCTATCATATCTAACGCCAGTATAAAAACAATGGATTTGAGGGATTAAAAGTGGTAGGATTGTTGAAATAAAAATATGAACGAGACAATTTATATACTTATAAACGAGGCGATGCCAGGATATGTAAAAATCGGAAAAACAACCAATCTTGAGCAGCGTATTCGTTCCCTCGATACTACCAGTGTCCCACTTCCATTTGAGTGTTTTTATGCCTACACAGTTAAAGATGCAGCATTTGTTGAACGACAACTACTTGACGCGTTCCTGGATCACCGTGTTCGTTCAAGTCGTGAATTTTTTGAAATCTCTCCCGAGCGTGCGGTTGCGGCATTGAAACTTGCTGAAATTAAAGATGCCACGCCGAAAAAAGATTTTGTAGAATCGCAAGAAGATCAACAAGCGCTTAACCGCACCAAAGAAAGGCGCGCTGTATTTAATTTTAAAATGGTTGATATTCCTGTTGGAACGGAACTTGTTTTCAGTCGCGATGAAAATATTAAGACAAAAGTTGTAGATAATCGTAATGTTGAGTTTAATGGCGAGATTGTCAGTCTCTCTGTTGCGGCAGATATGGTTTTGCGTAAAACAGGAATTCAGTGGAAGTCAGTACAAGGTCCCGCATATTGGATGTATGAGGGTGAGACGCTCGACGAGCGCAGGAGAAGATTTGAAAGCGGAGAACAAACTTAAGTCAAAAGTATATTAAACAAAAAAGAAATAAAAGTTATTGAAAATAGTGTACAATAATAAGCATGGAAGACAAAGACATAGTAAAACTATTTTTAGATACAGAAGAATGGTCAACCTTTGAGTGCAAACGAGTGGCAATTGAACCGGCGAGACTTTTAGAGACAGTTGTTGCCTTTGCAAATACAGAGGGCGGTTACATTGTTGTTGGTTTGGAAGATTCATCGAAAGCGGAAGGCAACAAACGATTGCTCGGAATTAGTGAAAATCCCGATAACATCTCCGAGTTCTTGAAACTTATTGAAAAAGAAATTGAGCCGCCACTTAATCTTTGGTTAAAATCTGAACTTACAATAATCAACACAAATGGACAGCCAGACAAGCTGTTCGTTGTGAATGTAAAAAAGAGCAATGATGTACACTCTCTAAAAAGAGGTGATACATTCATGAGAAAAGGCAGGCAGAATGTAAAAATCGGTTCTACGGAAATAATGCGGCTAAAATACGAGAAAGGCGCAATTAAATTTGAAAACGAAAAGTCAGGCATTATTACCCTTGAAGACTTGGATGTAATTCTGCTAAATTTGTACAAGAAAGACACCGCAGGTGAAGGACTTGATGACTGGCAATTTTTGAAAGATAACGGCCTCGCTGTCGGTCAATCGGGAAGATTTGAATTAACGAAAGCGGGCATGTTGTTGTTCGGTAAAAATCCTTCAGTTGTATTGAAAAATAAATGTGGAATTAAAATCTCTCATTACTACGGAATAAAGCCGAGCCATACCGGGAAACCAAATCTTGTTACCCGTCCGTTTACGGTTGAGGGGCCTCTGCTGAGACAAATTGAGCAGACAATCGAGTATTTCAGGAATGTCGTAAAAAACTCGCCGCCGAAACTTAGCGGAGCATCTTTTAACCCTACTTTTTTGGTTCCTGAATGGGCGTTTCAAGAGGCCATAACAAACGCGGTCATCCACAGAAACTATTTTATTCAAGACGATATACAGGTAAGGTTTTTTGACGACCGAGTTGAGATAGAAAGCCCTGGAACATATCCAGGCCACATTACAGTTGAGAATATCAGAACCGAACGGTTTGCTAGAAACCCACTGATTCTCCGAACCCTCAATCGTTTTCAGGTTGCTCCTAACTTGGATATTGGTGAGGGTGTCGACCGTATGTTTAAAGTCATGAAAGAGAAAAATCTGTATGAACCTCTTTTCTTCCCGCCTGCCGTACGGCCAAATTCGGTACTGTTGTTTTTACTTAACATTCAAAGGGTTGAGTACTGGGATACTGTCGGCAAGTATTTAGATAAGAATTATCGCATTACCAATAAAGTGGCGCGTGAAATAACCAGCGTGAACGATATTCTAAAAATGTCTCGGCTACTTCATAACTGGGTTGAGAAGGGGTTATTGGAAAAAATAGGCAAAGCCAAGAAGGATTGCTATTACCGTAAACCAGGACAAGAGATTCCCAAAGGTTTATTTTCAAGGGGGGGTGATAATAAAACCGAAAAAGGAGATTTCTTATCTTAAAACAGGCGTATTCTGGCGAATCTTATTTCCACAAGCCCATTTAATGGAGAATAGAGAACAAGGAATTAGTTCTCTGCTACAATAACCCCATGCCCGACGAAGCATCCACTATGTGAGCCGTTACTGTGGTCAGGTTTTCTAATCACTTATCTCGCTACAGATTTTTGAGAGGCGGATGATTATGCGATACTCTTTTCATAATGAAAATTACATCAACGCTTACAAACCATGCGGGGCAGACATTTCCTGTCGTGTACCGCGATGCCGATTCGCTCGGTGAATTGGAAGGGAGAAAGGTTTCTA
>CAYSCV010000125.1:0-2572 GCA_964429715.1 uncultured Methanosarcinales archaeon | reverse complement strand
CAGTAGATTCGATTCTGAAAAACATTGAACCCTAATTCTGCCGCAGCAGGTGGCACGACGGTCATTTGCCTGCGTGCAAATGCCCTACTCGGCATCCCGCAGGGAGCAACCCCTGCCTCGTCGTGCACCTGCGGCAGTATTATGCCTATTAAAAACTTCAACTCTTCAAAAAACAAAGCTAATCTGGGGGTTTATCAGCAAGAATTATTCCTCTTACAACCCAAACAACGCGAACCACAAAATTCTTGAGTGATATCTTCTGCTCGAGAACACACCAAATTTTCCAAAGATTGTAGACTAAACAACAGAACATATTGATAAAATATCGTATGATCTCATTTTTTGAAGTAGTCTTTATCTGAATATTATCAAGAACTCGAAAGACCGTTTCAATGCCCCAGCGTTTTCGATATTTATCGATGTAGAAGTGTTGGCTTTTCTGTCGAGTGTTTGTGGCAAATACCCAGTTGTACGCTTTGCCGTTGGCAAAGCGACGATACCTCTTAATAAATACATAACGAACTTTAACTCTGTATTTTGATTTGTCTTTGGAATATTTTCTTACTTTGATTACTTCTTTAACTTCTCCTCGCTTCATCTTTTTGAGAATTTTTGTAGCCCATGCCTGTTTTCGCCAGAGAATTTGATACCGCATATTAGCTTCTTGCAGACGTGCAAGAAGCTCTAAATTATCAAATCCACGATCAAAGAGAAGAATTTCCGGATGAACAAATGTTTGGACATGCTGTAGTAATTCCATGATTAATTCCACCATGTCTGCCCCTCTTGAGACAGGCAGACTACCCAAAATAAGCTTATTATCTCGATTAACAATACTCACTGTCAGGAATTTGAAGCAGCCCGTGCATCCTCTTACGGGCTGTTCCGCGTGAATCCAAAAACCCCCAATTTTTCCATAAAATGGCTCATCTGTGATATCGAAAGCCAAAGCAACTTGGCGATTGCGAAGCAATCGCTTGAATAAGGGGTAAATGAATTTCAAAATATGGCAGAAAGCCGTTTTAATTTTCTCAAAATCTGCATTTTTTAGACGAGAAAAGACAGTTTCTCCTGTTGGTCCACCAATACGAATACAGGTGTTATTGGTGAAATCGGTATGTTCTACAGCGTCCAAGAGAACTTGGACGAAGTCGTTAAGCTGGTAGGGGGAATTACGTCCCACACCGCAAAATATATCTTTAAGAAACTTTTTTGTCCATTTGTCGATAGGTTGGTAAGCCATATCGACCTTGTAGAGGGCTACACCAGCCCCCTACAAGTATCATTTCTTTGATCTTTATCTGACTTCCGTTACTTTCGGATCTACTGTACGGTCGGAAGGTTTTTATAGCAATACAAAATTATACCCTCTTAAAAGAGGGAACATAGCAATGCCAATACCAATGAGCAAAGGACGCCAAGCGCAGGCAGCGATGGAGTTTTTAATGACTCATGGCTGGGCAGCTTTGGTCATTTTGCTGGCACTTGGCGCTCTGGTATATATTGGTGGATTTAGACCTGATCGTTTTCTCACTGATATTTGCTCTCTGCAGGCAGGCATAAGTTGTAATGATTTTACGGTGGGATCTTCGAGTATTTCTGTCCTGTTGCAAAATAATTGGGGGAATAGGATTACCATCACTAATGTTGAGATAAAGCAAAATGGGGTACTTTTGTGTTCTAACACTGATACTCTCCTATTGCAGCATAAAGAAAAATCACTCCTTACTATTGATGGATGTGCTAATGGAAATTCTGGTGCTAAATTTAAAGCCGAGCTGGAAGTAACCTACTCCTTAGATACGGGTGTAACTCACCTTTCGAAGGGTGATATTATTGCCAAAGTAAGTTCCTCAGTATCAGCACAACTTACTTCCTTGGCGACCTGCCAAGGTGCGCAGGATGATGGTTTATGTGGAGGCTTGGATTTAGTCTATGGAGCAGGCTATCAAGCTGGCTGTTGCAGTGAGCATTCGTTGTGCTGTTAGAGAGTAGTTTACAATTTTTTTTCAAATCCAAAACCTTTATATATAAATAAAGGTTACATAGCTACAAAAAGAGGTGGATGAGAAATGCCGGCATTAGAATTAGCGGAAGTTATTCTTGCAGTAATTATAGGAACTCTAGCTGCAATTGTCTATTCCTTGAGAGTGCTCATCATGCTTGAACGCAGGGTAGCCTCTATGGAGTCAAATATCCAGAAGATGACCAATCGGGTTCTGAAAGAAGAAACTATCATCGAACGAGCGATGAAGAGAAGAAAGAGATAAAATCTATTTTTTCTTTGCTTTCTTTTTAACTACTTTTTTGCGTGCTTTTGCTTCTACTTTACGTACTTTCTTAACTTGATTCAATTCTTTCAATTCTGCGGTAATGGTCTGCACTTGTTTTTTGAGCTGGTTCACTTTATCCTCACTGCTATCTTGCTCGATTAACTGTCCGCATTCCGGGCAATGAAACTCAAAATCCATAGATTGGTCAAAATTAAGACGTACACAACGAGTATGACAGGTAAATCATAATTCTCGTTTCTCTGCCTCCAATCGCTCTGTAAGCCGATCTAAGAGCTCTT
>CAYSCV010000124.1:0-2587 GCA_964429715.1 uncultured Methanosarcinales archaeon | reverse complement strand
TTGAACGCCTTGTCTCGGAGATAAAAAAGATTGACCACAAAAAAACCGACTCCGCCTTATTGTGCCAGGGGGGAGAGATTGCTTTGCTTTAGTTTGTTCTGATTTTGGCGGGATTCTGATTTTCGTTTCGCAAGAGAGTGCGCGAAAGAAATGCGCGGTGGGTTTTGATTGTATTTTGAGGAGTGGAGTTAATTAAAAAGAAAAACCTCGCAAGTTCATTCTCAAAAATTTTTGAGCGAACTGCGAGGTTAGATTTGTGAACTAAAGAGCTTGAGATAATTAACATAAATCGCATGAGCGGTTTTTGACACCTGATTTTCTTCCGATACGACTTCAAAATCATAAATTCCGATATATTGAGAAGACCAGTATGTCTCTAGTTCTTTGCTTGCGTCTTGAAACCGGCTTCCATCTATGTCTCGTTTATCCTTTGTTAATCTTTGACGCAATACCTCAACTGATGGCGGCGAAACATAGACGATGTGAAGATGATTTGGGAATGCTTGCTTCATAACCACAATTCTACTAATAGGCCAATCAAGCACCGGAAATTTGCACTGTTTCAATGCTTGCATAATTGATAAGCGAGGAGTCCCACAACGAATCCCGTGAATATCGTTGACAGACAAGAGCTCTCCCCGATTCCACAAGTCATTCATTACTTCATTACTGACAGATATTTTATCATCCTCTGTTCCTCTTGATGGTCGAGTTGTGAAAGGAACAATATAGATAAATCTGCGATCTATCGCAAGCAACTCTTTGATTATAGAACTCTTGCCAACGCCTGATGCTCCCAAAATAAGCAGTATCTTATTCACATTTAACCCTTTCGTTGTTGACAGTGGAGAGGGAAAAAGCGAACAATTCCAAAAAGGTTTCGTTCGCTTTCGCTCCAAAAATCTTTTCCTAGACGATTTCGTCCTTAAGGAAGATTTATTTTACTGTAATGCTGTTCATGGTTTTCACGATAGTTTTCTGTGTTGATTTTTTGAAGCCACCGCGCAACCAGCTCATCAAGCGAATCTCTCAAGATGTCTCCCACGACAATTTCATGAGTTATTCCATAGAGATCGGTGGGGATGACTACCAGACCTTTGGGGTTTACCATGAAGTATGCCTTGTCTCTTGCAGAGGCAGGAGCAATCATGATTTTGGAACCGAAGTCAGATTTTTGAAGAAGCTCCCCCATTTCTGCTTCAAAATCGGAAGCCTCATGAATGATTGATTGTCTTAAATCGTGTTGAAATTCGTAGTCAATCAATTCGTAGATCTTCCAAGTGTTGATTACTTCGATGAACGGCTGAAGCAGTTTTGCGATGGATAGAAAATCGCCAGAGGTTGCTTTTGAGTACACTGTTCCTATTCGCAACAGTCGTGGCTTTTCACTTGGTTTGGTTTTGTAATGCCGCAATACCTCCAAACAAGAAAAAAAAGTGTTTCTGTCCACTCGAGACTTGGCATGAATCTTGCTCGTAGAACCATCTAGCGGGATGTTGAGCGAGGTTACATACTTTCCAATTTCTCCCTGAAACCTTGAAAAAAATGAGGTGTTGGTGGAGAGCGCGATTGAAATATTGGCTTCATAAAGAACCTTCATAATTTCACCAATGTTTTGCACCAATAACGGCTCTCCTCCTGTGAGAACCACGGTTGTCACATTTAATTCCTTAAACTTCTCAATGATTTCGAAGAGTTGATTAGGGGATAAAGCTCTTTCGGTTTTAGGTGGACCATAGCAATGCAAACAACGAAGATTGCATGTGCCGATTAGTTTCCAATCAACTGTGTCAATTTTCATCTTACACCTCCAACTATGCGTTTATATTGTAAAAGAACTACTCCGTCTGCTTTAATGTTATTTACTTTTACTGTAAAAGTCAAAAAAATCACTATCAAATAACCTGTTAAAACACACCTTCAGTTGCGGATGGATTTTTTGATCCGCGTCAATCATTTCTTTTGCGTCAGACAGAGAAAAGAATGCGCCTTCCGATACTTCTCCGTCAGTAAATAAAAAACCCTCACTTACTTTTGTAACAAAAACTTTTATAAATCTTTGATGACCATTTTCACCAGTAAATATAAAAGAGTCAACTTCTTTAATGTCGCTTGTGATGCCAATTTCTTCTTTCAATTCCCGAACAGCGGCTTCCTTGTGCGTTTCGCCCGAATGTACATGCCCTCCGGCAGAAGTGCAATAGTAATTTGGCAAAAATGATTTTGTAGCGGAGCGTTTTTGAAGATATATTGCCGGAGTTTGAGGATGTAGGACGAGCACATGAACAATCCTATGAAGAAGTTTCTTATCATAGATATCGTCTTTGGGAGCCGAACCAACTACAGTATCATTATCATCGACAATATCTAATATTTCAGCATTTTTTGCGCTTTTCATAAAAGTAGTGTAATAAAAATTATAAATCAAACAATTCAAGCTTGACTGAAAAACATTATATATCAGTTTTAGCTTATTTACTGTATAAGTCCACCCTATTCTGGAGTTTTCAGTTAGAATTGTAGAAGAGGAGCTCGACTGCTCCTCCTGTTTCATCATCATAAATTGTAAGGGAGAAAGCTTGTTTTT
>CAYSCV010000123.1:0-2664 GCA_964429715.1 uncultured Methanosarcinales archaeon | reverse complement strand
CGTGCGGCAACAAGGGGGTGAAAGGGAAAACCTGCGTGTGCGGGGCGAATGCCGCCGAGCGTTACCGGCGGAAAATCTCGGGACCGGTGATTGACCGCATTGACCTGGGCGTTGAAGTGTCTGCCGTGGAGCACGGCAAGCTTTCCGACGAAGCGCGCGACGGCTCCACCTCAAAAGAAGTGCGGGAGAAAGTAATGGCGGCGCGTACGCGGCAAGTGGAACGATTTGCAAAAGCGAAACTCTCGGCAAAAACCAATGCCGATATGCCGGCGAAACATATTGCAAAACTCATTCCGCTTGATGAAAAAACAAAAGGAATGCTAAACAGCAACGCGCGTCGCTTGGACCTCTCGGCGCGCTCGTACCACCGCATTATGAAGCTCGCGCGCACGATAGCTGACCTCGCAGAGCGCGAGCGCGTAACTGAAGACGACATTCTGGAAGCGCTCCGCTACCGCCCGAAGCAAGTGCTGAATCAGTAGTAGCATATACATACGATCGTAGCTATAAACTACCCTGGTACATTCACCACAACAAAGTCGTCAGCGCGCTCGCCGTCTTCTGCGTTGATGCAGGCGATTTTGATTGTTACAGACCTCGTGATTCTGCCCGCCGCCGTCCCTATGAGTTTAAGATCGTTTTTGCTCCAGATACCGCGGCAACGGGTAGCGCCTTCGGAAATCCACGAGAGCACGATGCGGTCTCGTTTTTCCACTTCAATTGGGCCGTCTTGGCCGTTTACTTTGAGGTCTACGGATACGGTGTCAAAGATAGATTCGGCAGAGAGAAAATCACCAATCATATTTTCTGTGTTTTCTTCTGATACATCTCGCACCGAAGCCGGTTCTGGACTTGGAACAAAGGGAATGCCCGAATATACCAGCTCATTTTCAGAGAGCAAGAGATTTTCGGCGGAGAAAATTCTCATAACGAAATTCCCCCGAGCGTTTTCCTCAAAAGTTACTGATGGCGCGGTATCACGGGTGTCCTCTTGCGCAAATACAAAAACTGAAACAAACAAAACAACGAATCCGACAATAGACACCAGCATCCGATAGGTTATAAAAGATTTCATATGCCTTTTAGAAACATTGCTGTTTACTCTGTTTTAAGAACGCTAACCCCACCTCATACCGATGTTTTTCTTTTTTGAAAACCTCATGTTCTTTGTCAAGTTCATCAAAACGTTCCTGTATTCCTTTCTTTATCACTTTCACCAAATCACCCTTAACCGGCACATCGTCAGGATTAAAACATGCCTTCAAAAATTTATCGCCGAGCCGGATAGCGTAAAACTTATGTCCTTTTTCTGGACATTTCTGTTCATCTGAGACGGTCATCTCTATAGTCAATGTTGGCTTCTGCCTGGGAAATGCCTCATCAAAAAACTCTCTGCCCACGACAATAAAGGGGGAAAAATTAAGGGCGACACGGGCGGCATAGAATGCAATTTTTGTTTTTGAGGGGTTTTTTTCCGCAATCAACTCCCCAAGTGTGCCAAACAGGGCGGGTAATTCTACCGTCAAAGTTTTTTGCAAATCTTTTGTTGTCGCCACAAAAACTGGATCGGTCTTTCTGAATTTTGGATTGAGTGCGCCGATGGGTTCCCCGCTTCCAAAACTGGCGCCAGGAGGTACTGCACACTTCGCGGAAAAAATAGCGCCACTGTGGTAACGGTCTGTTCTGATGCCAACGGGCATAACGACTCCCTCACCTAGATTTTCAAGCGCTTTCTTTTGATTAAGTTTCTCAAGTGATTTTTCCAAAAGCATGCGATTCGTTGCAATCACCCTCAAACTTTCATCCATTGTGCTTATCTGTTCTTCATATACCCGCGCATTCATACGCACAGTGGCGCAGGACACGCGAGTCGAGAGTCGCGTTAGCGTGTCAGGATATCTTTCCAAAACATATTTAGGAATACATGCCGGGGCAGGCAGTGTTTTATATCCATCTGGAATTGGCTCCAATTCAAACCGCGCCTCATCGGTAATGCGGATAAACACTTGCGCTTTGGCAGTCGTTGCCGACAAAAGGAAACTTGCAATAATAAAAAGAAGGGGGACGAAACGAAAAACCATATTTGTATTATACATACAGTTAAGTAAAACAACGAGTTAGCTATACACAGAAATGCCGGAGTCAAAGGACTCCGGCATAGACAAGGACATTATCGCAGAACGCGTACTTTCGCTGTTTCAGCGAGACGCGCAGCTTTGAGAAGTATGGGGTTTGCTTCGTTGGCCATAGATGAAAATAAATATGGTTTATCAATAGTCAGCGAAGTGCATTCCCACCCCTCAAAACAAGCGGTGATTCTACTTTGAATGTCGGCATTCGTGTTCAACGGAAACAGAAAAACAACGGTCTCCGTTTTTAAGCGCGATTGTGTTTCTTCTATTAAAACAGCGTAATTTCTATAATCTCCGCGATACTGTTGAGTGTGCGGTTGAAAAAGATATACTGCAAACGCAACACCGAACAACCCAACTACAAACGATAAACTAATGATACATTTTTTCACAATCAACCTTTCCTTTCTATTAAAGACCGAATTACATTACTACTCTATAAAAGATATTAGCGCACATTGTGTGTTTAGTCAAGTCCACGGTCGGCGCGTGAAGTATTTTTAATATACCACATCCACCCGCACCGCATCAT
>CAYSCV010000122.1:0-2701 GCA_964429715.1 uncultured Methanosarcinales archaeon | reverse complement strand
GACAATTATTTAACCCTGGTAATAATTTGTCTAGGATTTTTATAACTGTGGATAATGTGCAGAATGTAGAGACAGTTGCACGAGAGTTAAAAAGCATTCAGGAAGCAGATATACTCATAACTCCAGGAGCAGTATCTGTTGCTTCACAATATGTGGTGAAAATTGCAGTTACAAGCAAGTATACTTTGTTGCTCACAGTTTTTTCTGGTGCTGCTTTAGTCACTTTTACCATGATACTATCTCTTAAAGAGCGAGTCAGTGAAGTGGGTATCCTTAAAGCGATAGGTGCTTCAAATCAGGAAGTTGCCACACAGTTTATTGCAGAATCTATTGGGATGGCACTCTTAAGTGGATTTATCTCTGTTGTACTGTTTGTTTTGAGCAGTAATCTGGTAAACACATTTATACGGATACCGATATTGTTGAATTTAAACGTTTATACGTTGTTAACCCTTGTTGGAGCGAGTTTTCTTTTTGGTTTTATAGGGAGTTTATATCCCGTTGTCCGCGGGACTCGTATTAGCCCGGTCGAGGCAATTAAAAAAAAATAGAAATTGTATGGGAATATTTTTAGGTATAAAAAATGTCTGGAGAAACCCGGCTCGTTTAATAATTGTGGCTTTGCTGATCAGCATACCAATGTTTTTAGTTCTAGTTATAAATGTTATTAGTGCTGATGTTAAGGGAAGCACAGAAACCTTAAAAGCAAATGTCAATAATACATTACAGATTCGAGCGAAAGGAGTATTGGGTCATGTAAATATGTCATACGGCCAAGATAAACTTTTACCACCCTCCGTGCTTCAGAACGTAAAAAAAGTTGGTCATATAACAAAAGCAGAAGCGTATCTGTTGGCAATGAGTCCGTCGATTGAGGCCAATCACTTCGCAATTATAATAGGTATAGATCCAGGTGATACTAAAAGGTTGGAAACGCACGGGGAGGTAGGCGGTCCAAGAATCATTGCTGGTAGAGATTTGCAACCCGAAGACAAGAATAGAGATGTCGGGGTGATAGGGAAAGTGTATGCGAAAGAGTTTGGTATTACAGCAGAAAACTTCAAATCTACCAAAATAATCTTAGATCCATCAAAGTCCAGCGATATTATTTATCCAGTAAAGGGTGAGGTTCGAGAAATCGAGATTGTTGGTGTTTTTGAAAGTGGCTATGTTTTTGGCGATATGCAGCTTTTTATTCCAAAGGAAACATTCAAAAAAGTTTATTCACCAACCACTGATGGAATTTCATGGATTTTTATCACGGTCAGTAGCACTGATAATATCTCAGTGGTGACCTCGGAACTGGAACGCCTCATCGGCCCTTCTGCAGACATCTTTTCGCCAAAAAATACCGCCGAATTTGTCAGTACGTCTGGCGCCGCAATTACATATATAGCGATAATTGGAACAGCTGTGGCTGGAATTTTGGCATCAATCATTGTTTTCTTTGTTACACTTATTATTGTGCGAGAGAGAAAGAGAGAGATCGGCGCGCTCAAAGCTATTGGAGCATCTAACAAGCACATTATTGGGCAGTTTTTAGCAGAATCAATAACTCTTACGCTTATTGGATCAAGTATTGCCGTTATACTGTTTTCTCTTGCGGGTAAATCTTTGTCTGGACCATTGTTGAATAACATAACTGGAGTATTCTCTTCTCTTGCACAGCAAAATTTATCAAGCAACTTATATATAAATACCCAAATCACCCTTGATACTCTTTTACTGCTTCTGGGGGTAAGCGTTGGGGTGGCAATAATTGGCAGTCTTTATAGTATTGTTAAAATAACTAAATTATCTCCGGTGGAGGCAATGCGCTATGAATAAAGACACTAATAACAGAAAGAATACAATTGAACTGATTGACGTTGTCAAAACATATTCAAAAGGTACAAATAATGTTGTCGCCTTAAATAAAGCGAGTATGAAAATTGATAAAGTATTAATGGCTGCGATTGTTGGACCAAGCGGGAGCGGAAAGTCGACATTGTTGCAGATCATTGGTGGAATGGACAAACCAACATCAGGTACGGTAGAGATACTTGGCAGTGAGTTAAGCAAATTGAGTGAAAATGAATTGACCCAGTATCGTTTAAAAAAGGTAGGTTTTGTTTTTCAAAGCTTTCATTTAATTCCCAACCTTACAGCATTAGAGAACGTAATGCTTCCTTTGGAATTTAGTGGCGTGCCAAATCCTGAAAGAGAAAAAAGAGCAGTGCATCTTTTAGAGCAAGTTGGTCTAAAACAACGGCTACATCATAAGCCATCAGAGTTAAGCGGTGGAGAGATGCAACGGGTTGCAATTGCTCGCGCCCTCGCTAACGATCCGGCGCTTATTTTAGCCGATGAACCTACCGGAAATCTTGATAGTGAGAGCGGAGCGCAAGTAATCAAACTTTTAAAAGATATATCCAAAGAGCGTACAGTAATAGTGGTAACTCATAATGAAAAACTTGCAAAAAAAGCAGATAGAATATTTTACATACGAGATGGCATATTGAAATAACTCAAATGAAAAATAGCGTAACTCAAATTATACTGGCAAGCAAAAAAGTTTTAAGAAACCGAGCCTATCTATTTGCTTTTCTTTTGCTTATCCCAACTATTGCTTTTTTGCTGTTTCTTATTCCTGTAAAAACTATTCCTGGAAATGACATAAGTCTTCAATTCTCTTTACTGGCGATAAAAGATTATCTGTTGC
>CAYSCV010000121.1:0-2712 GCA_964429715.1 uncultured Methanosarcinales archaeon | reverse complement strand
ATTCGCAAGGTCGGAGGTTCGATTCCTCCTGCGCCCATCAGAGACCTTATGCTACCATATATATTATGAAATTAAAAGGAATTACAGCTTCAAAAGGATTAGTAAAAGCGAAGAGTTTTATGGTGCCTGACTTAACAAATCTTCCTGCCATTCCTGACAGTGATTATATTGTTATTGCTCCTTATACTACTCCTGCAATGAATATTATTTTACTTACCGCAAAGGGAATTGTGTGCGAAACAGGGGGGTTAACAACTCACGCGGCTATTATCGCCCGAGAGCTAAAAATACCCTGCGTTATGAGTGTTAAAGATGTAATGAGTCAAATTAAAGATGGGCAGGATCTTGAATTGAATGCTGACATGGGCGAGGTAACTATTTTATAAAATCATGGAAAAAGGAAACCTATTATTTCAACAGATGCTGGACGCAATAATCCCGACTATCCTTGAGGGTACAAAAGGGGGTGGAGGAAGATGGCCGATGCCAGTTTTTGAAACATCATTTTTTGTCGGATACTATGATTCTGCTTTGATAGCTGCAAATTTCTTGAAAATAAGTGATAAACTTTTAGAACAAGGAAAAGACATTTCTGATATTGCAAAACTTTACAAATATCCGTCACGAGTTGCTAGATTCTCTCATATGTTTCCGGGTAGGAGTTTGTGGAATATTGACCCTGAAAAGCAGAAAGTATTCGCTTTTCGTATTGCTGAAATGCTAAATTGTTTATATAAGAAAAATTCCTTTAATAAAGGTAATAAAAATCTCATCTACACTGAAGAAGAACTTAAAAAGATACTGGAGGGTAAGAGATTTTTGACAGGAGCTAGTGTTTCTCAAGTAAAAAAGTTATCAAACTTGCTCTGGCTGGTTGCAGAGGCATATTCACCTCGATTTCCGAACATCTTTTTTGAATTTTCTGGCGATTATACTATTGATAGTAATCATCTTGTAGTTAAAGATTATCACAATTTAAGACCAGAATATCTTACATTTGAAATACCCTATAGTTTTAATGACATAAAAATTATTGAGAAACACAGTAAATCAGTAGACTTTAAAGTTGATATTATGTGTCGTTCATTGGCATCTAACCAAAATATACCTGATCCTGAATCAGTATTACTTATTGTAGATGGTGAAGCCGTTACTGATGGTAATGAAATTGGAGAAATGAGCAGAAAATTATTGTCTGCGTTACAGCAATCTACACAATACCTTAATTCACTCTCACGAGACCAGATTATCATTTGGAATGCTACGATTGACTTGTACGCATTTCTTTTTCCGCTCGTAGGTAAGGATTGTTTTAAGTTATTGCCAGAAAATTATTTGAACGACTTAAATAGTGAAGAATTTAAAAATAGGTATAATAAAGCGGTTGATTGGTTTAAATCTATTCCAAAAGATGCAGATGGTTGGGCGACCATTTTTGATCCCAGACAATTCATAAAAATCTAATTATGGAATCACCTAAACCGACAATTGAATCAAAAGAAGCACCCGATTTTGACCTGGCAATAACAATTACTCGACATGGACCAAAACAAGGTATGGACGGTCCTCTTTCTGAACAAGGAGAACAAGAAACTGAGGAGTATTTTTCTGATGCCTACGAAAATGTAGCGATAGATACGGCTAGAAAGCGGAGAGTAATTGCTTCACCAAAAGAACGATCTAATCAAACAGCACGAATTTATCAGAAAGTATTGGAAAGAAATAACGGTGTAGAACCTGTTGAAGTTGAAACGGAAGAATTCTTGAACGAGGGAGACATTATGGCTTTTTACGATTCTCTTTCAAAAGATGAGCAAAAAAATTGGTTTAAATACTGGCACGATGGTAGCAAGGAATTACCGCCAAATGCTCCTGATTTTAAAAATGTTGTACGAGATTTTTCCTCTTGGTTACTAAAGGAAATTACCACAGCTAAAACTATAGGCGGTAATTTAGATATTGATGCATTTTCTCACGGGCCATTAATGGGTGCTGTTTTGCTAAGTCTTGAGGATGAATTAGGTGAAGAAATTATCACCTCCCCCAATGCTGGAGATAATCGAATCTATAGAACGAAGATATTTGATCTTTATCAGGGACAATTGCGAGCACTTCAAAATATAAACTTCTATATAAACTCTAAAGACCCGAAGAATATAAAGCTTAATTTTTTGAATAAGACAATCTCAATACCGATTGAGATATTTGAAAGATTTGCTGGAATTAAGGCGAATCTGGGGTAAGTTTGCGCCCTGTTATAAAAAGATACATCAGAGACCTTATGCTACAATAATCTCCAATGCCCGAGATTCCACCTATCTCATCTGCGCTTGTGCTGGGGCTTCTGCTCGGAGCTGCGCTCCTCGCAGTGCTCATTATGAGCGTCGTCTTTCTCTATCACTGGAAGCGCTACGGAATGGGCGCGTCCGCGATATTCTTTGCCGCGGTTCTTTATTTCGGCGTCGCCGCTTTTTTTGCGATGGCGAGCATTAGTTTTTATTCTGTCCTCCGATGAACGCGCTTCCCCTAGAACCCGGCGAACGAGTGCTTTATACCGCGCGCAAGCATTGGTTCGTCTTCGCGACCGCGGCATTCGGTATGCTTCTTCTCGCGCTCGCTCCGCTCGCGCTTCTCTTTCTTCCCCTAGAGATTCAGGCGAATCTCATTTATTTTCTGACCAGCGTCTGGTCGCTTCTTTTGTGGGTCGCGCTC
>CAYSCV010000120.1:0-2725 GCA_964429715.1 uncultured Methanosarcinales archaeon | reverse complement strand
CGATAAGTACCGAATATACCAGGTCGGTAATTTGTTTAATCATACGAGCCATTCGTGCGCTAACCGATAAAATTCACCGACGATTTGCAGACCACGTTTGTTTGGTTGTGGGTTGGCATCGGTAGCGACGAGAATGATTTTCATGGCACTATACTAACAGTGGATAACTTCGGTTTTTGTTCGATATTCTGAAAAGTTTTTTACGCTGTGAGTTTCTCGATTCGATTTAATGTATCAAAAACTGGCGAGGTTGTTACTGTTTGTAGTGGTCTATTTAAGCGAGTAGAACCGTATAAGTCGCTCGCTATCCTTTTTGCTAAATCAAAAGCAAATTCAACAGGAACAGCGTTACCAACCATTTTATATCCATCAGCAATGTCGATGTATCTAAAAATGAAATTATCCGGAAATGTTTGTATCCGAGCGCACTCGCGCACTGAGAGCCGTCTATACAAATGTTCCTTGCCTGAAACAAAAATTCTTTTGTTTTGCTCAATGAATAGCATTTTTGGAGCTTTTGGATGAATCGGCGCATGCCGCCCGCCCGCCTGTATAGTAAATGATGGCTCGTCCCAAGAACGAACGCGGTTTCTCGACATGTAAATAGTAGAAAAGCCGCCATTCATGTATTCATGATTGGGAATCTTTAAAGTATCACCGTTTGTTTTGTTCTTATCTTTTGCAGGTTTAGCTAATCGTAAATCGTAAATCACATCTTTCAAAACAGGTTTGTAACTTCTTGGTGCTGGAAATTCAAATTTTTTGTTTAATTTTTTGTGATAACCGACAATAATTACACGAAGACGATCTTGCGGTACCCCATAATCATGTGCATTTAAGAGCTTCCCTGATACGACATATCCAGCATCTTTGAACTGCTGAATGATTTCCGAAAAAGCCGCACTGTGTTTTGGGTGGAGTATGCCGGCGACATTTTCTGCAAGAAAAAAGAGTGGCTGTTTTTCTTTTAAGATTCTTATGTACTCAAAAAATAACTGTCCGCGCTTGTCGTTTATACCTCGCCCAGCACCCGCCTCGCTCCAGCTTTGACATGGCGGACCGCCAATGACGCCATCGGCAAATGGAATATCTGAACTAGAAACATCTACAATGCTTTTTCTGTCTAGTTTGGTTTCGGGAAAATTACGCTCAAATGTCTCCCAAATTGCCTGGTCATATTCGTTTGCCCATACAACATTAAACCCAGCTTTTTTAAAACCGAGGTCTAAACCCCCTGCGCCGGAAAATAAAGAGATGACTTTCATATTACCAGCTTAGGGTTATTAACTTCGCGGGCATTCTTTCTGCAGGATTATTAGGACTTCTTACTGATACATCAGATACAACAATGTCTCTCGTGTTTTCTATGGAATTTCTTTCATCATTCGAACAAAGCATATACTTATCGGCTTTTAAAATCGCGCAAAGTGAAAAGTTGCGCGTGCTGTCAAAGGTATACACACCGCTAAAGACATTTATCGGATTATCAATTTCCCACATTCCACGAAGTCGAAATTCCGTGATTCCCAAAGGGTCCACGCGCCGAACCCTTCCCAATTCCACAGTGCTCGCGGCTTCCAATCCAGCATTCCTAATTATTGTACTTATTTCTGCCCTGAGACGCGTATGTATATTTTCATAGACTGATTGTTTAGCGGCATAACACAATCCCTGAACCAGAAACAAATGTTTGAGTATACCACTCGCAACATATCCAACCACATAAAAGATGTCTTTTTCGCGCCAACTTCCGCCATCACATTCCGCACACTTTACGGTAAGTCGGCTATCAGCGCGATATATCTTATCTTTCGGATATGAACTATTCAACGCGAGGATATTTCTTGGACTACCTAATTTTTTAATCTCAAGAGCGTCACCCCGTAAAAGAATCGCATCCGGTGGATTGTTTTGATTTCCTAAATACGCGAATATATCTCGATATGCTCGTTCTTTTTGAGCTTTGGTTAATTCAAAAGAATTAGCGAAGGCATCTTTTATATAAAACTCCAACTGATCACCAACGGCATTTATGCGATTTAAATACTGCGTGGCATATCCCCGCAGATTATTCTGCCGAAAGTTTCTTATATTTAAAATTGCAGTAAGAATGCTAGTCATGATTCCCTATTATCCTATATACTTCATTTCTTTACAAACCAAAACCAACCGCAGAACGAGTTCCGGGGCACCCGATGTTTGCCGCCTATCAACATCGGGTGCGGGGCAAGGAGTGGGCGCAGTAATAGAAGAAAAGCCGCATAGGTTCCAACACGGAAACATTCCAACATTCTGCAGAATGTGAGAATGTTGTTATGACGAAAGACAGTGAGACAATTAGTGGCAACGGATGTCGCCGTCGGGAGGATAATCAGTTTGGGCAACAAAGACAAGATACTCGCTCTCAAGCGAACTCGGTGTCTTTAAGGATTTGTGCATCTTCTCACGCCACTCGTCCCACGGGTAACGACCGAAGGTTTCTTCATCATCCAAAAAGTACACCTCTACCGGGACGCGCTCCGTCCTATCGAAAGAGTCAACAAAAATATCCTCGTATGCCTCCGCGATTTCTCTCTGAGAAAGAGTGGTGGAACGAAATTCGCCAACGAAATAATCGCAACCATTGGAGGCGGCACGAAATAAGTTGCCGAACTTTTTCAGGTGCCATAACAGTTGTGATTCGTCCGGATGCGACGACACAATCTGCTCAAAGTTTCGCTCTAAT
>CAYSCV010000119.1:0-2747 GCA_964429715.1 uncultured Methanosarcinales archaeon | reverse complement strand
TATTGGGGTGAAATTTTCTTTTTAGTTACTTTCTCGTCAGTATCACTGGGGGGGGTGCTAAAATTATTTAAATGCAAACCTCTCTCTCTCTGAAAAACGAGGTGTTTGAATATGAAATATAAATTGTTATTATTAATTGGGTTAGTTTCTTTGATGGTTATTGTGGCGGGATGTGGATTGACGCCTGGGGAATCGTTAGCGGGTAACGCACGGGCAACGGGACGAAATACTTTTGTGAAAGAAAAAGTAGTGGCTCCGTTAGAAAGAGGAGGTTGTTATTCAGATGGTGAGTGTGCAACTGATCAATTTTGTCAAGGGGCTAAGAATGCGGCGAATCCAGCGTATAGTAAGAAAGGAAGTTGTGTAGGTGTAGAAAAGACGTTTTGTTTGAAGTATCATGAACCTATTCCGCTTCAACTAGATGGTCCAGGTTTTAGTATGATACAAGGTGGAGGGATGGTCTGTGGTGCGGGGTTTGATACTGAAACTAAGAAAAAAACTACAGCGGCGTATGTTTGTAAAGCTAATTCTTTTCCTCTAGATAAAATAAATGGTGCTTGTCCCGTTGGAACGAAGGGGAGTTTTTATAGTGAGATGACTTATGATTGTGAAGGAGGAAATAAACCGTTTAATTTTAAAGGTTGTCTCTCAGGATATACATTAGTGTGGGATTTTTCACAAAATTTGACTAATAAAGCTGGAGTTCAAGTTTATTCTTCGTATTCCATTCGTTGTGGAATTGACAATCTTTTAGTTGATTGGAAAGAACCGGGACATTCAATTGCATGTGGTAATTCAGGAGCTATTGCTGGTGGTAAGGCGATGCTTGAAAAACAAGGGGGGTATTGTTGTAATTATATGCAATAATTTCTTTTTTTTCTTTCTATTAATCCATCATATATCCCCAAATACTTCTCTATATTCTCATCTCAACGAAAGCCACTCGTTAACTTCATTCGCAAATTCAGAGTCCATTGTGTTCCTGAGGGAACTCACTGGTCACTGGTCAGGTGCGGATAGGGTTTATATAGGGGTAAAATTATTACGTGTCTATGGGCCAAGAACAAGCGTTAGTTGTGTTTCAGGATACTAAAATAAGAAGAATTTGGTTTAATGAGGAATGGTTTTATTCTGTTGTGGATATAGTTGAAGTTCTAACTGATAGTCCTACTCCAAGGCAGTATTGGGGAAAAGTTAAAGATAGAGAATTCGTACAACTTGAGTTGTCCCCAATTTGGGTACAACTGAAATTACCTTCTTCAGATGGTAAATCATATGAAACAGATTGTGTTAATACCAAGAACGCGTTTCGGTTGATTCAGTCAATCCCCTCTAAAAAAGCGGAACCATTCAAGATGTGGCTGGCGCAGTTGGCGAAAGAACGTATCGAGGAGATTGAAAATCCAGAACTTGCTCAGGATAGAGTGAAAGAGTATTATGAGCTTAAAGGTTATTCCAAAGAATGGATAGATAAGAGAATACGGGGAATAGCGATTAGGCAAGAGTTAACAGAGGAATGGAAACTAAGAGGTGTTGAAGAGCAAAGAGAGTTTGCTATTCTTACGAATGAGATTAGTAAAGCGACATTTGGTAAAACTGTAGGAGAATATAAGCAGTTTAAAGGATTACAAACGCCAAACCAAAATCTTCGTGATCATATGAGTGATTGGGAATTGATCTTAACTATGGTAGGGGAGAAAGCGACAACTGATATTACTATTACAAGAGATGCCCAGGGATTTGAGCAATGTGCACAATCGGCAAAAAGAGGGGGACAAATAGCGGATAATACTCGAAAAGAACTCGAGCAGGAGTTAGGTAAGCCTATTGTTACGAAAGATAATTATTTAGAGAAGTTTGAATAATTGACCTTTTTACTCAAACTTCTCTAAGAGACTTTGCAATAGCCGTGATTTTGACATTTTTATAGGATTAATTTCTCAAAATCCCTATTTTGCAAAGTTCTCTTTACATTTGAGTGAGCAGAAACAAAAGAAGAGATTGGTAAAAAATGGATAAGTTCTTTATTTTTTTAGAACACTATGCTTATTTTTCAGATAAATTTCATTGTCAACCAATATGTAAGCATACCTAACAATATTCCAGCGCTAATATCAATCCAATCATGTTTTTGCAAGCGGATACGAGAATAGCAGACAATTAGAACAAGTGCGAGAAGAATTAAAGAGATATATCTGTTTTGGAAGAATGTATACAAAGTGAGGGAGAGGAAGACAATTCTTGCGGCGTGCCAACTGGGAAATGAGGAGGCGTCGATACGTTCGATGAAATTGGTGTATTCTTTGGGTTTCGGACGGGGTTTGAAGTACATCATACGAGCAAGAGTGATGATGATACCGGTAAAGAGGAAGCCGATGAATAGTTGGATGAATAATTTAGTATATCCTAATGAGATAAGAAATGCAAGTACAATAAAAAAGAAGAAAGTGCCTCCTAAAGCGGTTATATCTTTCCATAGTCCTTTTTTGATGTTCATATTGATATCAAATGTAGCCATATAGTTTGAGAAGTAAAACTAGTTTATAAGAATTATGGGCTAATTCTGTGGTTGTTCTATGGAGGAGTTTGCATAATTCATATTTTCTTGGCAAACTCCTCATAGAGATTCTGTCACTCTCGTTCCGAAGTTGCCGCGAGCAACCTTTGCAATGGCGCAATTTTAAGCTTATCTGAGCACCTGTCGGTGCTAACTAAGATTTACAAATTGCTTTTTGCAAAGTTCTCTA
>CAYSCV010000118.1:0-2859 GCA_964429715.1 uncultured Methanosarcinales archaeon | reverse complement strand
TGCTCTATAAGCCGGATATGGAATATCTAAAATCCACCGCGCTGACTTTGGAGCGTGCCGAGACGCTCGGCGGGAAAACCCTTCGACAATCTCAGGGCAAGAAGCGGCTTGTATTTGCGCCGGCGAAGTATCTTGATCAAGAACATCTCAAACGCTACAACATTGACTTTGCGCAACTCCCGTTTGAGATATATCAAAAAGCGAAATAAACATGGACGATAAGGATATAGTAAAAATATTTTTAGACACTCAAGAATGGCAGACTTTTGAGTGTAAGAGAGCCGCTATTGAGCCAGCGAAGCTTTTAGAGACGGCTGTTGCTTTTGTAAATACAGAAGGTGGTTATATTGTTGTTGGTCTTGAAGATCCATCTAAAGCAGAGGGTAGCAAACGCTTGCTCGGGATCAGTGGAAATTTGGATAATATTTCAGAGTTTTTGAAACTTATTGAAAAAGAAATTGAACCGCCACTTAACCTTTGGGGAAAATTTGAACTTGATATAATCAATGTGAATGAACAACCGGATAAATTGTTTGTAGTGAATGTAAAAAAGAGCAACGATGTGCATTCTCTCAAACGAGGTGATACTTTCGTAAGGAAAGGCAGACAAAATGTAAAAATCGGTTCTACGGAAATAATGCGCCTTAAGTACGAGAAGGGTGCTATCAAGTTTGAAAGCGAAAAATCGGGCATCACTACTCTTGAAGATTTGGATACAACCCTACTGAATCTATATAAGAAAGACACCTCAAGCGAAGGATTTGATGATTGGCAATTTTTGAAAGATAACGGCCTCGCTGTAGGTCAACTAGGAAAATTCGAATTAACAAAAGCGGGAGTGCTTCTATTTGGCAAGAATCCCTCTGTTGCTTTGAAAAACAAGTGCGGTATTAAAGTTTCTCACTACTACGGAACAAAACCAAGTCATACCGGTAAGCCGAATTTCGTTACCCGCCCGTTTACTATTGAGGGACCTTTGTTGAAGCAGATTGAGCAGACAATTGAGTATTTCAGAAATATCGTAAAAAATTCACCGCCAAAACTTAGTGGCGCGTCCTTTAATCCTACATTTTTGGTCCCCGAGTGGGCTTTTCAAGAAGCCATTACGAACGCGGTCATTCATAGGAATTATTTTGTACAAGACGATATACAGATCAGATTCTTTGATGATCGCGTGGAGATAGAAAGTCCCGGAACCTACCCGGGTCATATTACGGTTGAGAATATTAGAACAGAACGATTTGCTAGAAATCCACTGATTTTACGCACCCTCAATCGTTTTCAAATTGCTCCTAACTTGGATATTGGCGAAGGAGTGGACCGTATGTTTAAGGTCATGAAAGAGCAAAATTTATACGAGCCACTTTTCTTTCCGCCGACAATACGACCAAATTCTGTTCTATTGGTTTTGCTTAACCTCCAGAGAGTTGAGTACTGGGATACTGTCAGCAAGTATTTGGATGAAAACTATCGCATCACAAATAAAGAAGCAAGAAATATTACAAGTATTACCGACACAATAAAGATGTCAAGGCAATTGAAACAGTGGGTCACTAAGGATCTTCTTGAAAAAGTTGACTCTAAATTCAAAGGTGGAGTTTATTATAAAAAGGTCGGCGTTACCATACCAAAAAAGCTTATCAGCGCATTTGCAAGGGGGGTTGAAAATGGACATTCCGGAAGCTCCTTTTCCTCTTAAACACGGCGCTTTACGGCATATGCCATTTGCATTATGGAGCTAAAAGACTTTCAAAAGACATCGCTTGAACGGATAAAAAAATATCTTGAACTTGTCCGCAAAGAGCACGATAATGGAAATAATAACTACGCGAGCATTGCCGCTTGGGATAGTTTGAAATCAGTATTTAACTTAACTAATGCTTATCAAAAACGAGAAAATGGAATCGGGAAGGATGTGCCGAATTTTGTTTTGAAAATACCAACTGGAGGCGGAAAAACTTTTCTGGCTGTTAAAACGCTTGATGTCATCAACGAAGTTTTCCGCAAAAAACGGACAGGCCTTGTTTTGTGGGTAGTGCCGACAACATCAATTTATCGGCAGACAGTGCGCGCCTTGAAAGACAGAAACCACCCGTATCGCCAACATCTTGATATAGCAAGCGGAGGCAGAACTTTGATTTTGGAAAAATATCAAGGGAAAATTGACCGCTTTACCCCGCTTGATGTGGAAGAAAATTTGGTGGTGTATGTGCTTATGTTGCAATCGGCGGCGCGCAACGCTCTGGTGCAAAAGGATTTGCGCATTTTTGCCGACAGCGGAGGATTTACGGAATTTTTTCCGCCGGAAGATCGGCTTGACCAGCACGAAAAACTGATGGAAAAATATCCGAATTTGGAAACATTCAACGAAGCCGGCGGTATTTGGAAAAGGCAGATAAAAACATCGCTTGGAAATTCTTTGCGCCTGCTTAGCCCAGTGGTGATTTTGGATGAAAGTCAAAAGGCGTATTCGCCAAACGCGCAAAGAACTATTTTTGGATTTAATCCATCGGTGGTGGTTGAACTTTCGGCAACACCGCCGGAGGGCAGCAATGTATTGGTGAATATTACCGGAAGGCAGGTGAATGATGAAGAAATGATCAAACTTGATCTTCATGTGACGCGCAAAGGAAGTTTAGCGTGGAAAGATACTCTGTGGGCAAGCGTGAAAAAGCGGGATGAATTGGAAAAAGCAGCAATCAAGAACGAACAAAATACCGGAATGTACATTAGACCGATTTGTTTAGTGCGCACGGAGCGTGTCGGGAGTGGTCAGCAAGGAAAGGGATTTATTCATTCCAACAATGTGAGAAATGAATTGATCAACGGCGGAATACCGGCGGAATACATCGCTATAAA
>CAYSCV010000117.1:0-2984 GCA_964429715.1 uncultured Methanosarcinales archaeon | reverse complement strand
GCGTATGCATAGAAAGTTTACTTCTACTGCAACGCCAAGCAAAAGTCAAATGTTATGCAAGGTGTTTCAGAAGCACCTGCTCATCGGTAGGGATGAGAACTCTTGTTTTCCTGCCGATAATGCGGTCTATTTCGTTTGCAGAAATACCGCCTTTCGCAGGACGCTTGAACGCGAGCATGGCGCGCGTGATTTTGTCTCCCGCCGTAATATCGCGTGCGGCGACAATCGCCTGCTCCGCCCACGCGCGCGCCTTGGCGCGCACTTTCCGAAGAACGACAAGAGAAGGTGTGCGTAGCGCGTCTTCAATGTTTCGCACCTCGCGCACTAAAGCCATGAATTCGTCCGGCAAAAGCGCGCCGGGGTTGTCCAGCGAACGCGGATCGGCTTTGTCAAAAGTCAGGTGTTTCTCAATCACTGCCGCACCGCGCGCGACCGCCGCGAGACACGCATGCCTGCCCACACTATGGTCTGAAAAACCCGCAACGCCACATTCTTTGCGAAGCCAATCCATGCGCGGCAAATTGACATGGGCAAACGGCGTCGGGTACTCCGTTGTACAATGAAACGGAATAACGCGCGGTGCACCGGACTGCTTTAGGACGCGCACCGCGCGGCGCACTTCCACATCCGTCTGAAAACCAAAAGAAATGAAAACAGGTTTTTTTCGTTTTCCAACCTTTTTTAGAAAATCGGAGTTATTCGCTTCGCCAGAACCGACTTTAAAGAACGGCACGTGAAGTTCTTTGTCCAGATAGTTCAAACTCGCTTCGTCGTGCGCAGTCGCAAAAAACAAAATACCATTCTTTTTTGCGTACAACTGCAACGCTTTCATTTCCCTAGGCGTAAGCTCTTTGTATTTAAGACGGGCGAACCAGTCATAACCCAATTCTTTTTGGTATTTTTTTGCGACTTTTTTTGAAACCAAATCCTCAGTGCGCCAGAGTTGGAACTTCACTGCGTCCGCTTTCGCGGCAACCGCAGCATCAATTTGTTTCTTTGCGATTTTAAAATCGCCGTAGTTGGTAACGCCGGCCTCACAGATGATAAAAATGTTGTCTTTTTTCTTCATAGCGCACCGTATACAACCCTTGCAATACAAAAAAGGTTATGGGAGAATGTTACATAGAATAGACCTTTGAAAACAACCAAAACAGACAGATACTCACTATGAAAACTGCA
Source organism: uncultured Methanosarcinales archaeon (assembly GCA_964429715.1). Classification (GTDB taxonomy): domain Archaea; phylum Nanobdellota; class Nanobdellia; order Woesearchaeales; family GW2011-AR9; genus JACPNA01. The sequence goes on along the minus strand of CAYSCV010000117.1, from coordinate 1,805 downwards.
ACGCCGGTATTCGTATGCGACCTGACGCATACCTACAAGACCATTGCCTTAAATTGCATGCCTTACCCAGTCGCGTGCCTCGTAACCTACGCCAAGTCACATCTGAAAAACAGCGCCGACGAGTTTGATTTTCGGATCTTCAAATATCCGAACAAACTCATTGGCGCACTGCTTCAAGAAGTTCCTCCCATGGTTGCATTCAGCAACTATATGTGGAATATTGACCTATCGTATAGTTTTGCGGAACGAATTAAAAAGAAAAAACCGCACACAGTGATTGTGTTCGGCGGACCGAACTACCCGACGAACGCGCGGGAACAAGAAGCGTTCCTCCGGAAATATCCTCTGGTGGACTTTTATGTCTACAAAGAGGGCGAAGTCGGCTTCACCGCGCTTTTGGACGCGCTCGCCGAAAACGGATGGAATGCGAAAGAAGCAAAACGCGTTGCCTTGCCTGGCTGTCACTTTCTCCACGAGGAAAAAGCGGTGATTGTGCCTCCGGCAGAACGGGTAAAAAACTTGGACGACATACCGTCGCCGTATTTGACGGGGGTATTAGACGAGTTTTTTGAACCCAACATCGTGCCAATGATTCAGTGTAACAGGGGCTGTCCCTTTACCTGCACCTTCTGCGTTGAGGGACTTCTCTATTACAACAAAGTTAATCGTCGCGCCACGGCAACGATTGAACAGGAGCTTCGTTACATCGCGGACCGTAAACATGAGACCGTCCACGACTTGCACATTGTGGACTCAAACTTCGGGATGTACCCAGAAGATGAGAAAATCGGGGATGCTATTGCGCACATCCAACATGAATTTGGCTGGCCGGAATACATTCATGTCGCCACCGGTAAAAACCAGAAAGAGCGGGTGCTCCGCGTTGCGAAGAATGTGCATGGAGCACTGCGGCTCTCTGGTGCGGTGCAGTCGCTCTCTGAAGAAGTGCTCAAAAACATAAAACGAAACAACATCAAAGCTGACCAACTCATGGAACTGGCACAAAAAGCTCGAGAGCTGGGAAGTAATGTGTACTCAGAGTCAATTCTTGCGATGCCGGGAGACTCGGTCGCGACGCACATCGGGACAAATAAAATTCTGTTAGACGCGGGATTTCAATTCATACGCAACTACCCGCTCATGATGCTCATGGGAGTTGAAATGAGCGCGGCAGAGACACGAACAAAGTATGAAATGAAAACAGGTTTCCGTGTGATGTCGCAATGCTTCGGGGTGTATCCATACGGCGACGAAGAGCCAATGGTAAGCGTTGAGATTGAGGAAATCTGCACCGCAACCAAGGATTTGTTGTTTGATGAATATGTGGAGATGCGGCTCCTACACCTTGCGATTGAAGTGTTCTACAACGACAGTATTCTGGTAGAGCTTTTCTCGTTCCTTAATGCGCGTGGAGTAAAAACCTCGGACTTTATTCTGTCTCTCTTCAACGGATGGCGTGAGAACTTTCCGCCAAAATTAAAAGGCATCTTCAATGGTTTCCGAAAAGAAACGATTGAGGAATTGTTTGAATCCGAAGTCGCACTCCAAAAAGCGGCAAAAAATCACGCGGCAATCGTAGCATATGCCAACGGAAAGCATGGAAGCAATATGATATACCGCTTCAAAGCCATGGCGTTCATGGATGCCGTGGATGAAATCATGCAGTACGCGTTTTTTTGTGCACGGACTGCAGTAAACGACGAACTCTTGTATCTTCATGAACTGGAAACCTTTTCCATTATGAAAAAATACGAGTTCCTTGATACGGACACGGTGCTGGAAGGATTCTTTCACTTTGACTTCGT
>CAYSCV010000116.1:0-3004 GCA_964429715.1 uncultured Methanosarcinales archaeon | reverse complement strand
AATAAAGTAGTTTCTTTATTTAATGCTTGATTTCTTGTGAAATCGCTGTTTCATTATGCGCATTACGCCATGTGATTTACTATTCTAGCAAATCTCGCAAATGTTCCTTAATTAACGAGATTTGCTATTAAGTTCAATCATGACCCTGGAAAATTAAAACGATTTAAAAATGAGGGGTGTCTACTTTATTATTTTGTGGACACCTACTTCTTTCGATATTGGCTTACTAAAAATTTCAACGTTGATTTGAGGTCATTCTTATAATCATACAATTGGAGGCATTTATAATATCTTACTCTATCTTTTAGTCTAATATTCAAAGGTGGATATTTATGTTGCAGCAAAACGTAATTCAATAACAATCGTCCAACTCTCCCATTCCCATCTTCAAAGGGATGAATCTTTTCAAATTCATTGTGAATCACTGCTGCAAGTAAAAGTGGAGGATATTTATTTGTATGGAGATCATACCATTTGCAAAGAGATTTTAGTAATTTTTCAACATCTTTTGCTGGAGCACCTTGATGAACAACATTCCCATAACCATCGCGAATAACAACCTCAACATTTCTAAGTTCTCCAGCAAATGTCTTTGTTCTTTGAAAACAGATAAAATGGATTTTTTTAAGAGAACCAATAGATAGTTTCTCTTTGCTGGTTTTGATATACCCGACTGCTTTAGCTACATTTAACGTTTCTACTTCATCATGATTTTTTGGTTTTTCTTTTTGCTCCAGTAGATCTTTTACCTCAGAAAGTGCAACTGTTGAACCCTCTATAGCATTCGTATTATATGTAAAATTTTCGGTAAATTTTTTCCAGTCTGGCGTTTGTAAATGTTTGACCCCAATATCTTTCTCATATTTTTTAAACTCCTCTATTTCCTCCTGAGTTAGTTCGAATTCCAGAATACTACGTTCTTTGATTTCCTCTAAAATATGCTGCTCTGCTCTTTTCTTTAATTCCAACAACTTTTTCTCACTAAGATGAGAGCCAAGATAACGAGAAATCCTTTTAATTTTCCCCTTTTCTCTATAAGAATGAACAAGATAAAATTTCCTACTTTTTCCTCTTTCTCTAATTTCTATAAACATAACAAAGAGATAGGTGCCTACATTTATAAATATTCCTATTTTGTAGACACCCCTCTTAAGTCCCCTCTAACTGCGCGTTCTTAACACAAAAGAATTTTCAGCGGCAAAAAACTCTGCGCTCCACTACGTTCCGCTTGTAGGAGATAAACTCCCTGAAATATAACCTCGTTAAGTCTAATTGAGAATTCCAGCCAAAAAAAAACAAACCAGGAATAATGAAATCTTTTTTCATACCCTACTCTTTCAACGCCTCAACAATCGCCGTATAGACTTCCGGATACTTCGCAACATCCAACATTTCCGTATGCAACAGTTCTAACCCCTCACAACTTCCTTTCACAAAATATGTCTTCGCCTCATCTAATTGCGCATTCTCTTTCAACACTACCCCATCACCCTCTTTCCCGTCCATCACACACCCAATACCAACAATAGTATATGTCGGCACCCCAATTTTTTTCCCCGCATTCAATTTCCCCATAAACAAACTCTTCTCATTCATATCCTCACACTCTCGTTGCTCACCAATCAAATCACAGTACTCTGCTATATTTCCTACAACCCCTTTGTTCGGCGTACCAATCATAATCAACTTTGCTACCCCCTCTTCACCAAACAACTGCATATATCGTCGCGCCACTAACCCTCCCATACTATGCGCCACAATAATCACTTTGCTTCTTCCAGTCTTATATTGTGCCGTCTCAATCAACTCCTTCAATCGCAGTGCATACGTCTCAATTCGCTCACTTTTTTGTTGCACTAAAGTGTACCCTCCTGCCGAAAAATAAGTATCGTAATAATAACTCGCTTTTACGCTCATTGGTTGTGGAAACTGTGCCCATATACCCTCCCCTTTCTCTGTTGGTGTATACAACGACACCACCCCTGCATTAACAAATCCCTCTTCCTCTAATTTTTTCTGCAATACGTTAAACGCATTCAAACTATACTCCGCTGAAAGATCTTTGTTAAACGCATGCCCGTGAATAAATAAAATTGGATATTTCCCGCAGCTCTTCTCAACACAACAAGAAGTACAACTACGTAATGCGCAACATTTCGGCGTTTGCTCTCCAAACCACCCTTCTTTCAGTTTCCATTTCAACTCTGGCAAAATAACTGGTGCAATCGACACATTTTCAAGCACCGTAAACATGACCGCAGGCAATTCACACTCTTGCACAAAAGAATTCATTTCCAACACAGCTAATTGCGTCACATTTACATTCGCTGCAAAACTCACACTCTCTTTCTTTCCCGGTTTCAACAACCCCCCACCAAAAAATCCACTTCCATTCACTGCTTGCAATTCTAATAATATTCCTGCTTTCTCATTCTCACGTACATTTTGAACATACATACTAACATTTTCTAATACTCCTTTATCCTGGGCATATCCTGCATTTTTCACAAGCTCTTTCATCTGCATCTGCAACAAAGTATACTGTCCTGCAAACTTCTTCACATCTGTACATCTTTCAGACAGCGTAACATTCCCCTCTTTAATCTCTTTCACCAAACTAACATTCCCACACACTCCTGAAATTTCACATAACATTTTTTGATTCAACAATAACTCTAACAGTTTCTCTCGTTGTTCCCTATTTCTTTCTTGTACAACCACCTCCCTAACCATCCCTCGCTCAGCCTTCAAATCATCAAACAACATCTTGCTCATTTTAAAATCAACGCCGCCAACCTCTCCAAGTAAAGTATTATATTTCTCACTCAACAACCACACTTTTTCATTCACACTTTGATTAAATAACGGCAACTCTGATTGCATCTCCTGCAAAGATTGCCGCATCGCGTTCAATCCTTCCAAAAATAAATTATACTCCCTCACTGTTCCATTCATCCCTTCCTGCACCCCCCTGATAGTACCAACAGAATTTTCCATTGTGGAA
>CAYSCV010000115.1:0-3045 GCA_964429715.1 uncultured Methanosarcinales archaeon | reverse complement strand
TCCACTCCTACCAACCCAAACATTTAGAAACGTTTATTCTACGTGATCCTAAAACCAGAAAAATAAGCAAATCCCATTTTCGAGACCGTATTATCCATCACGCATTATGCAACGTTATCGAACCATTATTCGAAAAATCATTTATCTACGATTCATATGCCAATCGTATAGGCAAAGGTGCATTAAAAGCATTAACTAGATTTGAATTCTTTGCAAGAAAAGCATCGCACAATTATACACAAAAGACATTCGTGTTCAAAGCAGACATTCGTCACTATTTTGAAACTGTTGATCACAATATTCTCTTAACTATTCTTCAACAGAAAATAAAAGATCCAAAAATAATCTGGTTGATTAAGAAAATTTTACAAAATTATTCCTCTGACAAAGGCATGCCTCTCGGCAATCTCACAAGTCAATTCTTTGCGAACATCTACCTGAATGAATTAGATCAATTTATCAAACACCAACTGAAAGCTAAGTACTATATTCGCTATGTTGACGATTTTATCATAATCGGTCCATCACAAGAACGCTTAGAAGAATACCAAACAAAGATAAGCTATTTTGTCCAACACCATCTCTCGTTAGAATTGCATCCAGACAAATCAAAAATAATTCCATTGGAGAGAGGCATTGAATTTCTTGGCTTTAAGATTTTCCCGCACCATCGCTTGTTAAAGAAACGTAATCAACGAAAATTCAAACGCAAGATACAAGAAATATATTCATTGTATGAACATCAAGAAGTTAATTTTGATTTGGTGTACAATTTTATGGAAGGCTGGTGTGCATATACCCAACATGCCAATACTTATAAGTTGAGGCAAAATTTTCTCTTGAAATTTGAACAAAAATGGCCGCATGAAATATCAACAAAAGAAGTGGATAGACTTTCCCCTAAACTAAAAATTAAATAAAAAATAAAAATTTACGCCAACTTATCATCCGTTAACACTTGCACTTTAGACGCTTCTTTTACTTTCGAACTGCTTCCAATCAAGTACGTAATGTTCAACTTCTCCGCTAAGCGTAGTAAATCTAAATCTACTGCTCCATCAAGTGCTAAAGCATAAATACCTCCATTCAGACTTTTGATGGTTGTGCTTAACTCACTTAACGGCACTTTACCTAAGATAGTTAACTTCGCATCAAATAAACATGCTCCTCGTGTCCCAAAAAGATCTTCCATTGTCTGCTTGAATATTTTCTTTTCATCTACAGTCGCTTTCTTCTCTCCTGTACCTCGTGGTGCACTCATTGCCGCTGGCGGTTGCTGCTGGCTTACCGGTGCCGCAAAGGAAGCCGGTCTTGGCGCAGGACTCCCCGCTTGTGGGCGATTATACTCCATTCGTGGAAGAGGCGAATCCAATCGATGACTTGATTCTTGTCTGCGTGCACTTTGAGTATTGGTCGACGTAAACATTCCCGCTGAAGGCGTTTGGCTGCGAATAGTTTTCGATTGTCTCGACGCCGTAATGTCTTCTTTTAGCGTTCCATCATCCTGGATACCAAGATCCATTTTTGCCTGTTCCGCCGTAATTCTGCCTCGTAACGCTTTATGGATTTCTTTCTTCGTTAATTCTTCAACTTCTTTTCCATCCGGCGCTTTACAGACAAAATCTAAATCTGCTACTGCAAATAACTCACGAATAATTAAATCTCCACCACGATCACCATCTACAAAAACTGTACATGTCTTTTTCTGTGTTAATTCTCTTACAATTTGTGGTACTGACGTTCCATTTAAAGCAATTACATTCTTGAATCCATGCTTCAATAGACATAACACATCTGCTCTTCCTTCTACAATGATAATTTCTTCACTTTCATCAATAGCTGGACCAGCCGCAATACGTTCTGGACCATATTCTTTCACTTCCATCATTCGAACAGATTGTGAAACCTCATCTGCCAATTCTTGCGAATCTGGAAGTGTTGTATCGGTTAATTCCCGTAACAACTCTTTTGCCCGTTCAATTACAAACTGTCGCTTACTTGTTCGTACATCCTCAATTTTATGAACTTCAATCTTTGCATTACATGGCCCAATGCGTTGGATAATCTCAAGCGCTGCCGCCACAATTGCTGTTTCTGTTTTATCTAAAGAACTTGGGATGATAATCTCACCATTCGTTTTTCCTGCCGTCGTATTCATATTAACTTCAATTCGACCGATTCTTCCTGAACGTTGCAACTCACGCAACTCCAGGTCTGCTCCTAATAATCCTTCTGTTTGGCCAAAGATTGCGCCAATGACATCTGGCTTATCAACTACTCCATCAATCGTAATCGTGGAATGTACAATATATTTTGCTGCTACTGGACTTATTTTTGCCATAAAGTTTCCTCCATTTATTCAGAAATAAATAATATCCCTACTCAATTATACACTTACTTTGTACTTTTAGATAACACTTTAATGGAAAATCCACTCGTGTTGTGATGAACAGGAATATATATTCTCTCTGATTTATTATTTTTATATTTATTTTTTATACTTTTATTGTGCGTCTATACTACACACTTTTAAACTCATACTCTTAACTTAAGAAAATAGAATTAATCAATTATTATTATCATTTACCTCTCATAGTGTCAACCACTATACTACAACTTCTTCAATGATATGAACTGAAATGATAAACGTAATAATCAATTTTACTCTTACATAATTCTATTTTCGTTGATGAATATGAAGCCCGTACTACTAACCCCCGGGGTCATTGCTTGGCATTGCCGTAAGCTTGCACAGGTACTCTCGTGACGGGCTATTTTATACTTATATCAAAAGCCATTTATAAATGTTATGGCTGGTTTTTGGCTAAAAAGAGGAATTTGATATTTTGTTGGCTTTTTGAGGTATATGTTAGGAGTTATGAGGAAATTGTTCTAGGTACTTTCGAAGAATTATATTATGATCAAAACCTAAGTTTAACCCTACTGCTTCTTTGGTACTATACCATCTGAATTCTGTAATAAATTTAGGGTTTATTACTCGCTGGGTCAATACCCCGTTGGTTGCTGCAAGCAACCTCCGAACGA
>CAYSCV010000114.1:0-3138 GCA_964429715.1 uncultured Methanosarcinales archaeon | reverse complement strand
ATTATTTCATCGATGAATGCAACCTGCCCAACAGCAGGGTCTTCGCATGCCGGAAGCGAGTTTTGAACGTCCCACCTTGATCCGACGCTCCCTAGTTTCTTTTTTTTTCGCAGATTCAATCCAGCAAATCCACTCATTGCGCGCGAGGGGCGTAATATCTTCCCACACCGCTAACATGTTAGGATCAGACAACAAGGTTTTTTGCAAATCCGGCGGTAGTTTGTGCGCCACGCCGCCGGCGATTTCTTTTTTAATCATGCCTTCTGTGTTATATAAGTTAGCATATCAAATTTTCATCTTGCATTGTACGTGATTTAATATGAATTTACAAGAACAATCCGGCCTCTTTGGATGTTCCAGCACTCGTCTAAAAGATCTACTAGGTGATAGTGGGAACAATAAAAATATATTGACAAACGATAAGCATTAAGTTAAGATGAAAATATAAAAAAATTTATAAGAACCACCCATGATAAAAAGCTCAACAATATTTCTTCAGGGAGTCATTGTGGTCATCGGCATCGGCGCTCTCGCTCTCCTGCTTTGGGAACCTCACGTCGAAGGGGTAAACGCGCACGCCACCACGCTCTATGAAATATATTTCGACGATCCCTTCCTCGCGCTTGTCTACATAGGGTCTATTCCTTTTTTCACAGCACTCTATCAGGCGTTCAAGGTTTTGGGATATGCCGAACAAAATAAGATATTCTCGCAAGCGGCCGTAAAAGCTCTGCGGACTATAAAATATTGCGCGATAGCCATCATTGGTTTCGTTGCGCTCGAAGAAATTTTCATCATGATGAACCATGGCAGTGATGATGCGGCAGGCGGGGTTTTCATGGGCATCCTCATCACCTTCGGCTCTGTCGTGATTGCCACCGTGGCCGCGATGTTTGAACGGATTTTACAAAATGCCATGGATATAAAGTCCGAGAACGACTTAACTGTTTAACGATATGGCAATCATCATTAACATCGACGTCATGTTGGCGAAGCGGAAGATGAGCGTCACCGAGCTTGCCGAGAAAGTCGGCATCACGATGGCCAATATTTCCATATTGAAAAACGGCAAAGCAAAAGCAATTCGCTTCTCAACGTTGGGGGCAATTTGCAAGGCTCTAGAGTGTCAACCTGGTGATATTTTGGAATACAAGAAATAAGAAATGGTAAGGCGCCCACGATAAAAACTGCCTGCGCGCACAAATCCCGGCCGCTTAACGTCTTCGTAAAAATTTATCTAATTCTTAAACGCTTTTTCTAATGTCTTGATGTCGAATTTTTTCATTTTAAGAAAAGCCTCTGTGACACGCTTGTTTTGCTCGGGAGTTCCGCTATCCATCATTTCATTCATTCTGGTTGGTACTATCTGCCAAGAAAAGCCGAACTTGTCTTTCAGCCAACCGCACTGCTCTGCTTCTTTCACGTGAGATAGTTTTTTCCAGAAGTAATCTATTTCTTCCTGAGTATCACAACTGACCATAAAAGATATTGCTTCGTTAAATTTAAAATGATGCTCACCTCCGCCATCCATCGCAGTACACCACGTTCCCAAAAGACTAAAATCTGAAAACATTACTGTGCCCTCTTTATTTGGTAGAGCCCCTGCGGGATATTTTATTCGTTGCCCAAGTTTAGATTCTTTAAACACTGACAAATAATAATCCACCGCTTCTTCAGCTTTTCCATATGCTTCGCCCACAAAAAGAAGCGAGGGGACAATAAAAGGTCTTTCTTCACCCTTGGGGTTAGTCACAATAAGTTGCCATGACACGCCGTATTTATCTTCTACCCATCCATACCATTTACTAAAGGGATACTCTTGTAGCGGCATCATGACCTTTCCACCCCCTGAAAGTCTTTCCCAAAGTTTACTGAGATTTTCTTTTGCGTTACTGTCGCGTGATGGATCAAAATTCACCATAAAAGAAACTGAAGGGTTGATTTTAAAGTATGGCCCAGCACTTATGGACATAAAAGGATGTCCAGCTAGTTCATACGACATAACATCGCAGTCTCCAGACGGAGTACCTTTTATTACACTGTGCTTTTTAATTCTTGCATCAGGGAAAATAGACACGTAAAACTCTGCTGACTCTTTCGCTTCTTTATCAAACCAAAGATGTGGCGTTATTTTTTGCATAAAATTTTTACTGATTATTTACTACAAACTTTTTAAAGTTTTCAAGTATTGCATTCCAGCCAGCTCTTTGCATCTCCTCACTATTTATCTCTTCAGGATAAAATTCCTCCTCTACTTTTGTAGTGCCATCTCCCAAGTCTGTAAAAATAATTTCACACTCTCTGTGTTGATTTTCACCATCTGCTTTATCCATGATGTATTTAATTTTCTTAAATTCTACGACTTCGGTATATGTACCAGTAAAATCAAAAGTTGTACTATCATCTTTGGCCGACATTCTAGTCAAAAATCTACCATCAACTTTTAAATCGTTTTCAGCATAAGGGCATTCCCATGTATCACTAGCAAATGCCCAGCCCTTAATACTCTCAGTATCATTCCAGTGTTTCCAGACTTTTTTGATGTCGGCATTTATAATTGTTTCTACTTTTATTTTTTGCATACATTATGTCTTGCTTGAACAGTTAAACATCCATTGGAAATGGGGACAGGGACGATAATTACATAAGAGGCGGAGGGTACAGGATTTGAACCTGCGATACCTTGCGGTATACTCGCTTTCCCACGATAATTCTATTTTCTTCAGTGCGGTGGTGATGTCCCGATGTTAGAACCAAAACGGCTCAATCTCATGAGTGTTGATAAAATTGTACGTGATCTAAGGCGAATTTACAAAGAAAATCCTGCCTTATTCGACATTCCTACTTTTGCCCAAAAACAGTATTAACCACTTGCTCTACTTCTTTGTCTGAAACCTTTGACCCAGCAAGACGAATAGATGCACCGGTGGATTCAATAAGGGTTTTGCGTCGAAGCCCCGCCAGATGTTCTGTCGAAATTCTATGTTTTTTATTGTCCTTAATTTTGTTCATGTCCATAAAAAATTTTGACTAAAGTTGGTAAATCTCCTTTCGTTTTCTCCCCTTGAGCAATTTTCTCTAATAAGGCTTTTGGTGTAAGCCAGAAGTATTCGGTAAAATCGTCTTTGTTATAATCAG
>CAYSCV010000113.1:0-3155 GCA_964429715.1 uncultured Methanosarcinales archaeon | reverse complement strand
GGAATATTTCTCAAAATTTCAAACTCGTGTCCCAACGTATGAATAACTTTTTGATACTCTTCTGCGGTCACTTTTGAGGCCGTAGATTTTCCTTTCATCTCGGCAATAATCTCGGTAAGGGGAATAATATACTCAACGCGTTTGTGATGCTCCGGTTTGTAACTCTCCGGATGGTCTGCGATTTCGTTTACCCTGAAATCAACTCCCACCGTGAGCGGTTTGTGACACTTGGGACAAATTCCATTATGCGTTCTTGTCTCCTCGGGAGTAAAACGAACATCGCAGCTCTTATGTCCATCAAAGTGATATTTCCCTTCCTGAGGAAAAAACTCGATAGTACCAATCATCCGCTTATCGTTTGTTTTGAGCGCGCTAATAATATCGCTGTACTCTAGTTTGCAGTTCACAACTGTCGCTTCCCGCCCAAGTTTTGGCGGCGAGTGTGCATCGGAGTTGGAAATGATGGTCACCTTCTGTAGTTGTTTCAAACGCCAGTTCATAAACGGATCCGAGGAGAGTCCTGTCTCAACTACCTTTATCTCTGGAGCCAGTTCTTCAAACGCTTCCTCGATCGAGTCAAATCCGGATTTTGAACCAAACATCGCAAACCAGGGAGTCCAGATGTGGGCCGGAATGAATAAATTATCTTTGTCCGTTTCAAGAGAAATCTTAAGGAGTTCTTTACTATCAAGTCCGAGTATTGGTCGCCCGTCCGCTTTTAAATTACCAATCCTATCGAGCCTCGCGTTTATCGCGGTAACACTTTCAAATGAAGGCGCAACAATTAAGTTGTGAAGTTTGCGAACCTTTCCACCCTTACTGTAAATATTACTGATCTCAACCGTCAGAATAAAACGAATTAAGTTAGCCCTCACTGATTTTGGCACCTCTTCATCGATCTTATCCGCAATCTTTTTTTTCAATGTAAATAATCCTGGCTCCGCCGGTTCTAGTTTCTCCTGCAGCTCAGCAAACCAACCCGGATGAGTAAAATCTCCCGTACCAATAACCGCAATCCCCTTAATCTTTCCCCATTTATACAAACCTTCTAATGTTGAGTTCTTACTTGTCGCGCGGGAATAGTGAGAGTGAACATGTAGATCGACAATTAATTCCATTGTACTATTATACTCATCTACCCTGCGCCGCGCTATATAATGACAGAATGGAAGGTGGAATGGATGGACTATCGGTACAGGAAAATAAGGGGAGTCCTGAGCAAGCATTCATTGACGAACTTTTAGAAAAGGGTCTTATTGAAATTCAGACCCCTGAAAATTTAGGAGAGAGAAAATTTTGTTTATCTTATCGCTCCGCTAAAAATCCACGAATCTCAACTGAGACAATTGATAATCTAACTTTTCATAAGATGAGCAAGTTCTTGTCTGGTTATTCAACTACTCATGCTATAGATCTATTTGAAATAATCACCATTAACGGCAAAGAGGTACATGTTCCGGTAGGCCACAGAGATTATGATATCGCACGACTTTCTAATGGGAGGACTATTGCAAGCGGTAACCACGCCAGACATCGAAATGAATTAACTCATACCGGCCCCATACCTGTTAATGATTTTTTCAATCCTTATGAGTTTGCTGATAGTAACTTAGGCACAGCTTCAAATGGAATAGATGTACTGGGTGAAGTTAACCCCACAAATTATGGGTATGAGATAGGAATCCGACAGAGATTTGGTGAACTTGGCTTACTGCCCAACAGCTCATGGAGAGGTAATAAATTTGGAAATTTATTGGGAGGGGTTGGAATAGAAATTCTGAGGAAACAAGGAGTTAATCAGGTTGAATTCGGGGATGTTTCATCTAAAGTCGAGCCTATCTTATCAAAAATTGGTTATACTCCAGGGACATCTTCTCTTGCTATGTCTACTATTTCTCCTCAAACAACTCACCAAATGTTTTCACCCTTTATTCCCCAGCGTCTCCGTCAATAACTCTTAGGCAGTTATGAAAAAAAGAAACTGCAAGGTCTCCCTGAGAATCGAATTTTAGAGACACTGAACAGCTTTGGGGAACAGGTTTCTTAATTTATCTTGAGTATCCTTCGAGAATGTACAAAACTGTTCAGTTGAGAAAATTACATCATTGAGTTCATCCACGACAGACGTTCCCTCCCATCCCTTTGTACCTTGATATTTTAAAGGTAATTTTTCATGATCATAGATTGAATATGCTAGATAAAGAATACGTTGCTCATCGGTTATTTTTCCTGTTAAGAATGCGCATCCAATTAATTGAGGAGTGGAGAGTAATTCAGCTCCATTTACGTGACAATACTCCAATTTTGAGTTTTTAGCTGGGGTTGGAGTAAAAGGTAAGAAAACAGGTAGTGTTATTTGTGAAAATGAGGTTGCTTTTTCAATAATCCAGGGAGCTGTAATTTTCCAAACACCTGTTACGATTACAAGAGTAGATATAGTAATAAATATGATGAGAGTCCTCACATCACGATTATATCAATTAATCTATAAAACTAACCATATGGCTTCAATTCAAAGCTCTCCAGAGTGGATGTTTACAGAACTTATGATTGGATAAAAAATACTGAAGATATTTTGTCTTTAGAGAAGCAGAGTGATACTCTACTTTATTACACCACCGTTTAACTCGCTATATTATTTTAGCTTACTTGTCTTTCTTATTTTCAATAAAAATCCGCTTGTCTCATTATATCTTAGCTCTACAGTCATGCTAAAATAATGAACATATGGCTGAACCAAATCCACCTGCCGATCAAACATCTCCTCCACCTGGAGAGCCTCATACAACTTCAGAAAATCCTTATATTAAATCATTGCCGACAAGAATTCAAACAAAATATATAGATCAAAAACAAGCAATGGAGCAAAGATCGTCTCCAGATAAAGCAAAGAATCTTGTGAATGAATTTGAATCATTTTTAGAATATGTCGATGATAGAAGAAATACACTAAATTCCAAATATGGGAATAAAGATAAACCAACAATAGAAGAAGAAAAGACAGTAAATAACACCCTATCCTTAACTTTAGAAACACTTCAAGAAAGAGTGAAAAAGTATGTTGGGTTCGTGAAACCATATGTATTTACACAGAGACACCAATTGCCTACCATGATGTGCGCAGACGACGTTCTGCGAAAAATTGATTCAAAATT
>CAYSCV010000112.1:0-3182 GCA_964429715.1 uncultured Methanosarcinales archaeon | reverse complement strand
GTAAATGGTCAATCGCAACACACAGAGACCGTGAACTTTCTCAAAACAGACTGCCTATTACCCGACCTCGCCCCATATATGATTGTTCACATTGATCTATCCAATGCAACATATCAAGCAAATAAAGTTTTTCACACGGCAAGAAGTGGAGTCATTGATATTCCGGATTACACGGAATTCCATAAACGACTGACCGATTCCATAAAAGGAGACGAGGCACTGAAAGAACTTGACCGCGAATATAAGGAACGAAAAGTGAAAAATGCACAACCGGAGGATAAAGACCTTTCTCGTTATATCGGTCGGTTAGTAAAAGATAATCCATTTCTCGCGACACTTTTAAACGCAGGAGAAGAAATTCCAACGGAAAAGCCAAAAGGACCAAAGAAAGATTATATCGGTGAATATATTCCAACAATTTTTGATATAGGAGAAAACAAAAAAGAAATACCGTATAATCGCTATGCACGATTGAGGATAAAAACCGATGCTGTTAATAATTATCTCACTCGTGCAAAAGATAAGGGCGAATTTCGTTGGACTTCTTCAAAGTTGGTTCAAATCAACCAGTATTCATTAAAAGACGGCTTTCTACCGATTCGCATTGAGCCGGTTGCAGATGCGAAGCCGGGAAGTGTGGACACGATAACTTTTGAATTAACACGACCGAACCAAGTTCCGCTTAAGGCTGACTTAAAAATAATCATAGGTAAATTTGAGGAACCAAAAACGAATCCGCATGGCACTCCTAAACCACCAACTAGGCTCGCTCTTAAATTGCCGAAACCACAACCTGTATCTAAAAAAGACTGGCAAAATTTTGATTCAATCTACGGTGGTGCTTGGAGTGGGCAGGATATTGTTAGTGTAGTGGAAAATCAAGATGGAATCACGGTTTATTACAACGATGAACCGGATATATTGGAAGAATTTCCAAAAAGAAATCCCCGCTATTCATCAGGCGATATGATGACGACTATTAAAAAACGATATATCGCAAGCGTTTATCTATACTCTGTCGCAATGTTTTTCGATATGAAAGACCAAAAAGAAAAAAGAGATTGGGCCATACAGGCATCAATGAGAGCTATTAGCAAATTCTTACTCGATTTAGCCTTTACAAATAGGGCAAGTGAACAAATAGAAGAAGACTAGACCTTCTCCATCACAACAACATATTCAAATTCGTATGCGTGTGCGTGTGTCTTAGGCAGGGTTTTTTTACCTGTGAATTTTCCACTTTCTAAATCACGCCACGGCGTGATTCTCTTGTTTGGAATTTCGCGCTTGATGAAATCAACTTTTTTGAAACCGACCGCTTGCATTTGCTCGGCCGCAACTTGAGCATTCAGAATTTCAACACCTCGCATTTTCGTATTGCCAATGATGGTACACGCCTTCCCTCCGGTTTTCAATATACGATACATTTCCGCAAAAACTCTTTTCATATCCAAAAAGTAATTTGCAACATCAACGGCAAGCGGACGTTCTACTTGAATTAAGTCGTCAACGATTTGTTTTGCTATCACGCTATTGAAATCGCCAATTTTTTCCTCTTTCGAACTCGTACCGACAAAATTTCTACGAAACTCTATAAAACCATTGCTGAAATGATGCCACTTTTTGAAATGTTTTGGATCATCACCAAACCAAAGCAACGAAAGTTGATGAAGGTCGGCATATTCGTATGAAGTAACATATGGCGGCGAGGTGATGACGAGGTCAATAGCTTTCGATTTAATTGGAAGTTTTTTTGTAGAATCCCTGCGGTACATTTTTGCGGAGGTATTGATGTATCCGGATTGAGCGAGGATAGAATAAAATCGCTCGTTCTTTTTTATCATTGAATCAAGGTGTCGCAAAAATGTTTCCTTAGGAATTGGTAGAATCTTATTCTTATCGATTGTTGGTTTAGTGTCTCTCATCATCCAACGAGAGCAGTTTTTTAGATTGTGAGAAAAGGAGCAGAGGAAAAAGCGACGAACATTATGATTTTTAATTTTCTTGATTGCGAAATAAATTTTGTCCAGTTCTTGAATTGTTGGTTCGTCAAACCAGTAGCTAATGCGCTGATGGTGGTTGTACGAAACTGACGGAGCATTTTCGTAATACTTCAAAAATTTATTTCTACTGTTTTCAAGCGTTTTCGGATTGATAGCAGTTGTTTTGGTCTGTGTGATAAGTTTGGCAACCGGATTTATATCAAAACCGATACTCTTGTGTCCTAACAACTTTGCCTCAACCAAAGTCGTACCGCATCCGCCAAACGGATCGCAAACAACTTGTGTACCGCTTGGAGCATAGTCCTCAATCAGTTTTCGGACAATTTGCGGAATAAACTTTGCCGGATAGCGATGATAATCGTGAGTGAAAGCGGTTGTTTGCGACCTCCCGACATCACGAAAAGACCAATCTTCACGTGGTTGTAGGATAAAAAAAGTGTGCTTGATGTGTTCTGTTGTAAGCATTGACACTTATATTATACTCCTTCACCGGAGACGAGGGAAGCTGGGGAGGAAGATGTCAAGTCCTATCTTCAGTTCGTCTTATGAGCCAAGAACTTAAATCATTTCTTTCTTAAACTAAAATCACTTTCAGTAAATCTGAAAGTGATTTTAGTTACTCGCTATTCTGTTTTGAGATTTATCCCCTCGGAGGGAAGTAGTCTTTACCATAAGAGTTTTTCAAACCAATCCTACCGTCGAGGTTTTGAACTATGAGTTCAGCCCCTTTATTGATTGCAATTTCTCTTGCGAGTTCAAACGCCTCCGCCTTATGCTCTACGATTGCAGCCGCCCTCTCGGCTCCGGCACTGTGGATTTTCCAGTCGTCACCGAACGGGCTGACCCAAACTTGTTTTGCCGTCATAACTATTTCTTTTGATTATTTTTTATCGGTTCGACTAAGCCGACAAGCACCTTTTATTCCTGAAAATCTCGTATGTCAAGAAATCCACACCACCATGCTTGATTTCTTTACACGCATAAGGTAGACTCATGCTATGAGTAATAAATACGCACAATTTGTAAAGGCGCTTCGGACGAAGCGCGGTTTTTCCCAGTTGGTTATTGCCGAGAAGCTCGGTATTTCAAGGGCTTCATATATCGCCATAGAGCGCGGAAGCCGCGAGCTTACCTTTGAGGAGGCCGAAAAAATAAAGGACTTGTTCGGTATTTCAATCG
>CAYSCV010000111.1:0-3204 GCA_964429715.1 uncultured Methanosarcinales archaeon | reverse complement strand
ATTTTCCCTCACTCCAATCCTCACAGCAGTAAGTCACCTGGCCATCGGCCAGTATGTACATTATTTGGAATGGGAAGGGACAGGCAGTTTTTTCAATACTGTCTTCAAGGCCAAAGACAACTTCAAGCGAACCCCATGAATGCGCGGGGAGGATTCCAAGGAAGTCGCGCCGCGAACGGTCTATGTGATTTTCCCAAAATTCCAAAAACGCGTTTTCTTCATGCGCATTGGTTTCTTGCCTTACAAATCGCACGAGGAATCGCGTTTTGTAATTTCCCTCATTCCGTAACGCAATCATTTGAAGGCAATTCGCAACTGTCTTTTTGAATTTTCCATTGACTCGAATCATTTCATAGATCGGAGCAGTCGCTCCGTCAATGGAGAAAATAATGGTATCAATGCCGCTTTTAAGGATGTCCAATTGTTTTTCTGGGGACATGTTCAGGAGCGCCATATTACTTGAGAATCCGATATTTCTGAACCCGTGTTCTTTCGCGTATCGGATCCTTTTCGGCATGAGCGGATCGAGGAACGGCTCACCGAGTCCGAAGAGGTCCATCATCTCAATTTTTTCCTTATGAGGGGAAAGGTCATTGATGATTTTCTCAAAAAGTTCCCAACTCATGATGCCTCGGACCTTTTTTTCTGG
Organism: uncultured Methanosarcinales archaeon; assembly: GCA_964429715.1. Classification (GTDB taxonomy): domain Archaea; phylum Nanobdellota; class Nanobdellia; order Woesearchaeales; family GW2011-AR9; genus JACPNA01. The sequence continues at coordinate 2,555 of CAYSCV010000111.1, read as the reverse complement.
CATGCTGATGGGGCACATGGGGCAGCGCAAATTGCAGATGCCCCCGATTGTCTCAATTGTTACTCTTCGCGGGATGACGAGTCCTTGCGGAGTTGAGGGGGGCGCAAAGGCCCACGGTTGTTCTGTCATAGTAATCCTTCTTGTTTTTGGACAAACTCTTTCCATGTCCAGTAGTTTTTGTGGTTTTCAGATAGGAGCGGCGTTGCACCATTAAGTGGCCACTTGATATTTACATCCGGATCATTCCACACAATTCCGGCGCCCAAATCTTCACGATATTCATTGTCGGCAAAAGCCATGATTTCAGCATTGTCGGTGAGAGACAGGCATCCGTGCGCAAAACCGCGCGGCACGAACAATATATTGTGTTTTTCTGCCGTTAAGTCAACCGCAAGCCATTTGCCGAAGGTCTGGCTTTTCTTTCTGATGTCAATAACAGCCCAGAACATTCTACCCCTCGTTGCAACAAGCACCTTCCCTTCCATTTCTGGCGGAAGTTGCACATGCATACCGCGCAAGATATTTCTGTGTTTTGAATAAACAAAGCTTATCTGTTTCCAAGCTGATATATTTCCGATTTTCTTTTTGAATTCTTTCTCATCAAAGAATCGAGTTAGGCAGCCCCTATTGTCCACTCTCTGCCAAGGGATAATTTCAATTACCCCCGCCAATTTTGTCGGGCGGATTTCCAGTTCCATCTTTTCCCTTTTTGTTAAAGATCGTTCCAGCGATAACTGTATAGTATGTAGCGTATACTGTCAAAGAAATCAGAAAATAGGTAGTTATTTTTTCGGGATTGCGAATGCCATTAACGCGTAATGATTTCGCAGTGTTTTTATCCGTCGTATACTCAGGGCTTCAAACCCGCATTTTTTTAGAAGCCGCGTCAGCGTTTCCGGGTCAAACATCCATAGGTGGCACGCATTAAAAATTTCGTCACTTTTTGGTTTAAGGCGAAACGCCATTGAGTCGGGTACTTCAATATAGAGAAACGAATCGGCACCCATATCTTTTCGTACGCTTTTCAAAAGCGTTCGGGGATTCTCCATGTGTTCCAAAACATACATAAGGGCAATCAGAGTAAATCTTTTCTGAAATCGTCGTGGTTCGTAAAACTCCTGTACCAGTGGCATGTTCAGTTTCTTTTTTACAAAATCATTGTTTTTTGCAGGGTCAACAATGTAAGAACGCCACAAGCGGTCTTGAAACTCATGGGCGAAAATCCCCGCGCCGCCGCCTATGTCAAGCGCCGAGAACAGCGGCACGGGCTTTTTAACGATACCAGCGTTCCACGCTTCCACGATAGTTTCTTTCATCCATCGCACTCTCTTTTTTGTCTCCGAGAGGCGTTCAGGCAGTGCCGTAATTTTCTTGAAAGTTTCTTCTACGGTTTCTTTTCTCCATTGTGCAGTTTTGTCTCGGTAGGCCGTTTCGTATATTTTATGTATGACTTTTGACGGTCTGGAATAGAGGGAATAAAAAAAACCGCACTTTGAACACCGAACCCACTTTCGGAAATAGTCATTTCCCGTTACTCCAACCGCCGTCTCGTATCGGTCAGGTTTTTTGTATGAGAAAATTACTTTATAGGAGCGCGCTCGGCACAAAAGACATGGTAATGACATATAGTGAGAGATACTATTCCAATCGTGTGTTGGAGTCAATTTCGTTTTGTGCTATTCTTTTTTTCTATGACACCTCAAGCAGAGCGTAAACATCCTTTGGTCAGTATTGGCGTGCCCACCTATAACCGAGCCGACCTTCTGCAAGTCACACTCAATTCGCTTCTCGCGCAAACCTACAAACATATAGAGATTATTATTTCAGACAATGCATCAACCGACGGCACAGAAACGCTATGTCGCGCATACGCCGCGAAAGAGATTCGCATTTCGTACTTTCGCCAAGAGAGAAACATAGGTCAAATGAATAATTATTCTTTTCTGCTGTGCAAGGCCCGCGGCGTGTATTTTATGTGGGCCCAAGACGATGACTATCTGGACCCAGAATATGTAAAAGTTCTTACTGGTATTTTAGAAAAGAATCCTGATTACTCGGTTGCTTTGAGCCATTATTATGAAAAACGAATCGGCGCGGGAGCGCCCTTCCCAATTCGCGCGCTGACCCATGATTATACGCACCAGAGTTATAGAAAACTCTATACACGGTGTCTGTATGGGAAAATCAGCGCACTCCTGCTCTATGGTTTATACCGGACAGAGTGTATAAAAATACTCTACGCCAGACAGCTTCCCCTGATGTTTAACAACCTTTTGCTGTGGATGTCGGAACTTGTGCTTGCGACCAAAGTATATTCGGTACCACTGCTTTTATATACACACACGCAAGATGTAAGAAGCCACGACGCGCGGCAACCAGACGGCCCGCTCACGCGGGCAGAATTGGCGCCGTTTGCGATCACTCACTATGTGTTTACCGGACCACTTTGGCTTCTTACTTCCCGCGCAATCCCGTTGAAGCGTAAATTTTTGATTTTTGGTCCGTGGCTTCGGCGCGCATGGAAATACAAGCGAAAAATATTTAACGAATGGCGC
>CAYSCV010000110.1:0-3285 GCA_964429715.1 uncultured Methanosarcinales archaeon | reverse complement strand
AGTTTGAGGTGTTTCCATAATCAATGACGCAGTAATTATTTACAAACACGCCGCCTGCTTGTTCGCATTGGAGTTGCACGGTAATGGGCGGCGGAATAGTGGTGATGATTCTAAAAGAGTTCACAGATTTTATCCAGACATCGTTGTTGGCAACTCCATGAAAAAGGTTGAGCCCTTGCCCGCGCCGGGGGATTCCGCCCAGATTTTGCCGCCGTGTTTTTCTACAACAATCTTCGCAAGATACAGTCCGTTGCCAGTTGAGTGCACATTTACTTTAATGGAATCCTTTCCGTGCCCACCCCTTGTAAAGAGTATGCGCATATTTTCTGGCGTAATACCGGTACCTGTGTCCGTTACTGATAAAAAAATCTTCCCTTCTTTTTTGCGCAAATCAACTGTAATGTTTCCCGCTGGAGTAAATAAAATTGCGTTTTCAATCAAATTGTTCAAAACTCGGCTCGTGATTTTCACGCGGTCGCCTTTTAGCATATATTTTTCCGATTCATCCGCACGCACTTCAAGCGCGAGATTTTTCGATTCAGCTTCCATCTTGAGATTTTTCACCGTTTCCATAAGCGCATCGCGAAAATCAAAAATCTCCATATCATACGCTTCGGCGCCGAGCCTTGGATTGAATGCCATAAGTGTTTGCTCTAAGTTGGCGACATCCTGTTTGTTGAGCCGGAGCGCTTCTTTCAACATTTCTGTCATCCTCAAGGTGTTATCGTTATAGTCGCCCTCAAGAATGGACGCAAACATGCCGCCGGCGCGCGCGAGTCCGCCTTTCACTTGGTGGCTCAGCGTGTGAATCAAATTCTCCTGCCCATTGTTTGCTTCCTCTAATTCCTCAGCGAGTTTTTCTACCTGTCTTGCATGCGCCGCTTCTTTTTCTGCGTGTTCAACTTCTTTCTGCACACTGCGAATCAACCAGATACCCAGTATGATACTCACAAATAGCATAGTGCTGTCGGCGAGCTTGTCTTGCGGACTGACTGACAAAAAGAAACGGATAAATGCAAAAATCCAAAACGAAGCAACAAAAACCTCCGTCGCAATCACGCGCACATTAAAGAGGTGGTGTTTCAAAATAGCGTAAGAAATGGCGCCAATCATTACCACGGTGCCCACTTGCCCAAACCAGTTGAGTGCGAAGATACCAGCGAGTGGAAGCAAAAGGTTAGTTGCGACACCAATAAGAGTTGCAATAAGCGTACCGGAAAAGATATATAGAATTTGCCGGCGATACAGACCGTCTGCCGTTTTGAACCTCCGAAAAAGGAGAATATATCCAGCACCAAAATATCCAACGATGTAGAGCGCGTAGAGCAGGTGGTAGATTGGATTAAAGACAATTATATTTTCCGCATTTGGAATAAACTGCACGATTTCTATAAGACCACCGGGCCAAAGCGAAAGAGCGGAAATCGCTAGAAAAGGCAGGGGGAGCAAATATTTCTGCCGCTCGGTGAGTTCTGACTTTTGGTTTGGGAACACAAAAATGAAATACAAGAACGAGAGCGGTATCGCAGCAGCGGCAACATAAAGTATGCGAGCAGAAAGCACTACCGCACTTATTTCACCGAATCCGCGAAATAAAAACATACTCACACCCCATGCGCTTACCGCAAGAGTGAGTACAAAAAACCAAAAGTTGGTAGCATCGTTGCGATTGCGCGAATACACCACGAGCCCATACACCATATTGGCGAGCGCGGCGAGAATGACGAGAGCGTTGATAAGGTCTATGGTGAAATTCATGGCTATGTATGAATGATGCGCTTTATTTCCGCAAGGCGCCGTTTCGGTATGGACTCATTAAAGTTCTGGAACTCGGCGACTCGGAATCCCATTTCTTTGCCCCATGCGGCGATATGATCAACTAATTTCAATGTCGGGCGTTGTATCACATAGTGCTCGCGCCATTCATGCGCCGCGAGCACCAATACTTCTGCAAGACAACAGAAATTATCAAATTTATCTTTGAGGTTGAAATCAAAATGACTTGTAATATGCGGCGTGTGCACAATACCCGCCTCAACCACCAGAACTTCCGGACTTTTAAGAACCTCGGGGGAGACATCGGATGGCTGGGCGTCATCTACCACCACCGCTCCGCGCTTGAGGTCTCGTAATTGTATCACGGCTTCGGGAGCGTTCGTAGTAGAAATGATAAAGTCCGCATCGCGTATGCTTGCGATTTGATGTGAGAAGGAAATTTCAGCCGCAGGGTTGAATTGCTGTATCTCTTTTGTCAGTGTCGCAAGTAAATGCTTTTTGTGTTCCACATCAACCAGTAGGAACTTTGAGAAGCCAGCGCGCGCAAGCAGTGTGGCAGACATCGAACCAACAGAACCAGCAGCGCCGACAAACGCGAGCATTATGTCTTTTTTGTTCATCCCGAGATTCTTCACCAGTTTGAGAAGCGTTTGTGTTACATTGTATGCGGTGTATGCGTGTCCCGTCGTGATAGCAATGCCAAGTTTCTTTTCAAGGAGATCAAAACCACCTCTGCTCAAAGAAGATGTCAGTCCGCCAAGTCCAATAATTTTCGCTCCCAACTTTTTCGCAAGCATCACAGATTGCTTGATTTTTTTGAGCGCCAGCGAACGGTTTTCCATCATTTGTCGCGCGGTAAGCGGTATGGTGAGAATAAAACCCTGCAACTCTTTTTTCGTCTTTTGTGACAAAAGACCGGTAACCTGTGAGAGGATTACCGGCCAATAAAAACGGAGAAGAAAAAGGAGAATGGACTCCGGAAATAGTTTAAGAAAATGATATTTACGGTAGACATCGCGGATATCGCGCGGATGCACCAAAAACGCAAACCTGTATTCACTTTTATCGCTCCGATCAGGCAGGATGCGCACTAACAAGTCCCGTACGCTGTGTATGCACAACCGAAGCGCGGATGGTGCTTTCATTGGTGGTATAATATCACACTCGCCGCGTATTTTTTGCAGAGCATCAAACCCATATGATTTCTTTTCTCAAAAAGTTCGGAAGCGTATTCCCTACTGCAAAAACGACTCCTGACAGACGCATACCGCTCTTTAGGGCAGAGAAAATGAAACCCTATTTGGGCTTCAAGGGTTTTTGGGACAATGCAACGCATTATGCGACGACGAGAGAACATGCGGAGAAGTATTTGGCGGATGGTTGCACATTAACAGAAGAACTTTTGCCAGAAAACGCAAAGATTCTTGATTTAACAAGCAAGGGAGATTTTACGGACAATTTGTTTATCTTAAAAAAAACCGTCCCGGAACTTAAAGCGGCATGGAATAA
>CAYSCV010000109.1:0-3355 GCA_964429715.1 uncultured Methanosarcinales archaeon | reverse complement strand
TGCGGAAACTAGGGTCGCTTCGGCTCTCAAGTTTCCTGCGGAAACTAGGGTCGCTTCGGCTCTCAAGTTTCCTGCGGAAACTATCCGCGGGTAAAGCCCGCGGCTTTACGCCCTCGTCTACGCACAATGAAACAGCGATTTCACAAGAAATCAAGCATTAAATAAAGAAACTACTTTATTTATGCACAAATGGAACATGAAAATGAACAATGATTCATTTTCAGTTCTGAAAACAGATAGTTTTCTGTTTTCATGAATCGTTGTTCCATTTTGTGAAACTACTTGATTTCTGTGCTGAAATGAAGTCACGGCTTCATTTCATGCATTGGCGCACAGATAAAGTCGTTGCTTTATTGTGTGCTTTATCTTGTGCATTGGCGAGTTTTCGGAACACAAAAATAGGAAAACTACCTATTTTTGGTTCTGAAAATAAGTAGTTTCTTATTTTCATGAACATAAAATCGGCGAGAACGGCGATTCGTCCTCCAGCTAAAGCGGGAGGCTTTCTCGCTGATTTTATGTAAGATCATTAGGACACGGCTTTATTTTTTCTTTTATTTTTGAGGAAGAAATTATTCATCACTTGGCTTACTTCTTCATATTTATCAACAATAACGCGGTGATGCCCTCCTTTAATAATCTTGAATTGGGCATCTTTTTGAAGTTCTTTGATATGTTTAGAGAATTGAGGAGAAATAGTTTCGTCTTTCTCACCGCTGATGATTAATAGAGGTATTTTAAGAGAACTTAAAGTGAGATCTATTTTTTTTTTATTGTGAAAAACGTATAGTTCAAGGTTATCTAATGCTTTTACAAGGCTGAAGATAGGGGTAAAATGTAATAGATGAGAGATCAGATGAATTTGTTGCTTGATGCCTTTAACGGATAAGTCAATATCTTTTAAATGGGGAAGATTTTTTTCTAAAGTTGGTGGATGATTGGAGATAAAACGAAGAAAATGAGTAAAGTAGGAGTTCATATTCAATAAGTGATTGTGTTCAAAAGGATATGTACTGGAAGTATCTACCAACACCAAGGAAGAGGGATAGAATGATTTATACCGCATAAGATAGTTTATGGCAATGCCCCCACCGATACTGTGGCCAATTAAAGAGAAGTTATTAATATTTTCATTTTTAAGAATGCAGTGGACATCACGCGAGAAGCAAGGAAGGCGATATCGCTTAGACTCATTGAGATATTCGGAAGCACCGTGACCGCGTAAGTCAAGCGCAAGGGTGGAGTATCCTTTTTGTTGAAAATATTCGATTTCTTTTTTCCATAATGTCCAGTTGCCACCAACACCATGTAAAAACACAAGAGTGAAAGGATTTTTTTGTGGCAAGTAGTTGTAATATATCTGAGTATTGTCAAATGAACGAATGAATTTATCTCCCATAAAATACAGTAAAGAAAGGGTGTTTAAAAATATTGTTATTCAATTCAATACAATCCTTGTTCTTTCAATTCTTCCCGTTTTATCTGGCGACGATAGTCACCATATTTGTCTTCAGGAGAATATTTAGGTGGTTTGGGAGTAATAGTTGTGTTATGGCATTGAGAACAGGTTAGCTCAAGTGTATAACGATTACAAGAAGGGCATTTGAGAAGATGTTGGGTCATGCTTTGGCTTCTTCGGCTTTTTCACGTTCAATAGTCGCTGTGGATACTTTATCAATAAATTTTTCAATAATTTCTTCAATTTTATGAAAATGTTTTTCAGCAGGTTTATAGTCAATATCTTCGACTTCGATTTTAAATCGTCCAGCTCCAAGATAAGTTAGACGAAGAGTAGGAGTGACTTTCTCAATTTCATGCAGTGTTGTTTTAATTTTCTCAATGCCATTAGAAGCATAGGTTTGAAGAGTGATTGTGCCTTTGACGACTATTTTTTGAGGTTTGAATTTTTCGATAACGGCGGCCGTTATTTCTTGAGCAATCTTTTTGTCAATACCAAGTTTTTCTAAATTAAGCTTGCCGTCAACAACATCTTTAAATGCAAGATGAAGAAAGAGGTATTCTTTGAATATTTGAGGGGCGACTTCGTTGTATAATTGATCAAATGTTTTTTGGACTTTTTTACTGATGTTACGCAGCAAAATTTCAGAGTTATTTTCTAGTTTGATTTCTTCTAATTTTTGCTGACGTTCAGTGGAATTAACACGACGTAAAGAGAGATCAATATGTTTGTTAACGTGGTCGATACGTAGTACTTTACAGACAATTTGACGGTCAATAGAGACAAATTCACGCAAGTTGCGGATTCTTCCGGGAGAAATTTCAGAGATGTGAACAATACCAGAGTCGCCGTATTCTAATAGTTCAACGAAGACGGCGTTAGGAAAGAGTTTAGTTACTTTACATAGCACTATTTCGTTTATTTCCGGCAAGCCATGACGTTTGTATAACATAAAATGGTTTTAGCGAGGTTTATTTATAAATGTTTGGCGAAAATCCGTGAATAAAAAAGAAGAAAATTTATTCTAATATTTCTAATACGCGAGCAGAGATGCGAGACTTGCCGCCGGTTGGGTAAGCGACTTCTTTGCCACAGACTAAACAAGGAACGATAGTTGCAGCGTTGCCAAAGATGACTTGTTCGTTTTTGCATTTAGAACAGCGTACTTTAATAAATCGACTTTTAGGGATGGATGGTTTCATTTTAGACGAACTCCACACGTTTTGATCGGATACCGGCTGGTTGATTACTCATTTTTTTACAGACGGAACAGGTGTAACGTAAATCGGTTTTTTTGGTGTTTTTTGCACCGGCACGTTTGAATTTAGTGACAGCAGGTTTAGAATAACGGCCTAAATTACCGACACCTCGAGCTCTTCCTCGTAATCGGGCACGATATTTTGAACCTCGGCTTAAAGAACTTGGAGCTTTCTTTTTGTTTTGAGCAACTTTTTGTTCAGTATGTTTTTTACAGTATTTACAATACCGCTTCATTGCTTTAGGAATTTTCATGATTCTTCATACAGACGATAGGTTATTTATAAAGGTTTTGTTGAGAGTTTGTTATTTCAATTTTCCTTCTAAGATATCAACATGACCACATTTGCCGCACTTCATTCTGTAGCAATTGTCTTCATCACTGTAGGCGGCGCTGATTTCGTTTAATTCGGCTTTATTGTGGCCGCATTTTGTGCAGAGGTGATCGTGGACGGCAAGGATGTTTTGGCCGTCGGCGACTTCGAGGGATCTTGCTTGTTGAGTGTTCTTTTGAGTTAGTGTTTGGGAGGTTTGATTTAATTCAGGTTGAGGATGATCGTTAGGGCAGGTGAGCCATTTGCCGTAGGGAGTGGTTTTGGGTTGCAGGAGAGTGCCGCAGGTTTTACAGAACATTTGGTT
>CAYSCV010000108.1:0-3366 GCA_964429715.1 uncultured Methanosarcinales archaeon | reverse complement strand
TCTTCAGAAACATTGAGAAAAAGCCATAAACCGCATTAACTACAATTCCATCTTTATTGGTCAAAGGCGGGAGCGCATGATACGCCCGGTGCAAGATAGCGTTACCATCTATAAGTATCAGCTTCTTCATAAATCAAACCTCAAAGCATTACCACTTGCCCCGCTTAATCGCTCCGTGAGCCGTATTCGAATAGAATTGAAAAGGCGAACGGCAAGATTTGTGGGGTCAATCAAAATTAATTTCTTCACAAAAAGATTATATCACTTGACAAAAAATAAATTCTATGTTAATCTTAAGATGAACTTGGAGATCAAATATATGCAGTTACAAACCATATCTGCCAAAGAATTAAGAAACAATTTACCAAAAATTATCGAATCATTAAGGAAGGGCTCAAATTATACCTTAATTTATCGTTCAAAACCGGTAGCTGAAATTAATTCTATCTCCTCCTCGCATGAAGGCCTAAAAAAACTCATTGAGCTTGCTCCCAAGCTTCGTTTTCGCAGTAAAAAAAGTGCTGTCGAGCTGATAAGAGAAGTAAGAGATTAAAAGCGAATGAAATTAGTGCTTGATTCTTCTGTATTCATTTCCTATCTTAATGAAGACGATGTTTTTTACAAAATTACTATCCAATTCGTAGAATCCTTATTGCAGAAAAACACAGTTATCATCATTCCGGTTATAGTGTTTCTAGAAGTTTCGAATGTATTGTTAAGAAAAGACCGTAATTTTGCACAAGAGGATATCGTTGATATTTTTCAGCAACATAAAGTGGTTAATATAGACCTGGATTTTGCAAAAAAGTTATTGCCATTATTTAAAAAAATCAATCTTAAAACTTCCGACGCTATTATCTTGGGCACTGCAATTATAAATAACGCTACTCTTGTCACTTGGGATGAAAAATTAATCAAAGAGGCTGGAAAAATTGCCAATGTCCAAACTCCCACAACGCTTCTTAGCAAAACAGACCGCTAATTGTTCCACCCCAAACATTGAATCTTGAGCTCATTTGTGGTAAATTTGCGCGGAAAAAAGGGCGATTCTTTTGACAAAAGCCGCGATAACACATCTTGGAAAAGTTGGGAAATAATCTTTGGCTTCTCTTCTTGTTTCCCTACGAAAGTTGTGGTAAATTTATCTTATGGACGGGAAAAAAATACTTCTTTTTATTTTGTTAGTTGTTTTTGTTACCGGAATAATAATTTTTCTGGCTCCAAAAACCGCAAAAGCACCAACCAAAATTACTACTCCTACGCCAACTCAACAACCTCTTGCATTATGTAAAGACTTCCCTACTGTCAGTAGCGAAGTCGGTTGCAAAGAAGCAGCTGATAAAGCCCTAAGCCTTTACAAAGGAACAGTCACAGATATTGTTATGGCCAATAATCTAAAAAAATCCGGTGATAAAAACCAGCAAGGCATACAAGCTTGGAGAATAGCAATTCTCCTAGATAAGCCGGTTGAAGAAAATGGTGAAGTCATGACAAGTATCAGAATTACCCTGGATAGACAAAATGGCAATGTATTTTCCCAATATTTTTTCAAATAACTGAATGAAAATCATACTAACAGTATTTGCTACTCTTGTGATATTTCTGGCAATAGGTAGCACTGCGCATGCTGTGGTTACCTGCTCAAGCGCATGCGGATCAGGAGGCTGCTCATCAACTGATGTTTATTGTCAGGATACAGGGGATGGTTTTACCTGGTGCGAATATAGATCTTATTGCGCTCCTCCAACATCAACCCCGGTTCCTCCGCCAACTTCCACTCCAATTCCACCACCAACCGCAACTCCATATATCCCGCCGTCATGCACGCCTCTCTATTACTGCAGCGGTAGTAATGTTTATTACAGAGATGTCTCTTGTTCAAACGAACTTATACAATCATGCGCGTACGGTTGTTCAGGAGGCTCATGTTTAGCAGCGCCCACTCCAACTCCTGTTCCGCCAACTTCCACTCCGGTTCCGACCGCAACTCCAACCAGAACCCCTACTCCTACTCCTACCAGAACTCCGACGCCAACGCCTACAAATACCCCCACTCCAACCCCCACCCCACTGCCTGTTATTTGTACTCCCAACACAATTAGATATGTCTGCTCCACCACCAGCTGCAGCTTGTAGGATTTACTTTAGGTTATTGACAAAAAGAGTAATCTTAATGGTATACTTAGCGAACATGAAACAAAAAAATGGCAATTCGGAACTTGTTACAAAAGGTTTTCTTAAAAGTGAATTAGAATACAAACTCGGTGAGCTCGAGCAACGGGTTGATGATAGGGCGAAACAATACCGAGATCAAATCTTAACATCCAATGATAAATTGGCCAAAACACTTGAAACAATACGGGAGGACATTGAAATAGGAAATTTTCAGACAGGAGAAAAAATTACAGATCATGAGGAAAGAATAAAAATCCTTGAAAAAGCCCAACAAACAGCTTAAAAAAATAAAAACTTCTTCCAAAACTTAAGTGACTTCCCACATGGAAAGTGGGAGCACGAACTTACACCCACCCCCATTCCATAAAATAATATCAAAACATAATAAAGTACATCAGAATTATACTTGACTTTTTAATATACATTGACATACAATAATCCATGCATGAGAAGAATCTTGGTAAATAAATATATTGTCGCTGACCCAACTATTTGTCATGGAAAACCTACTTTTGCAGGAACACGTATTATGGTGTGGCAGGTTCTTGAAATGCTCGCTGCCGGAGAAACGCAAGAAAATATTTCCAAAGTATTTCCAAGTTTGGAAAAAGAGCATATAAAAGCTGCTTTAGACTACGCAAGCTCTATAACACGAGAGGGCTATGTCATCATCAATACGCAAAATGCAATTTCTTCTTGATGAAAATGTAAGAAAAGAATTGCTTCCTTTTCTACAAAAAATGGGATTTTCCGCAAGAATTGCTCCAAACGGCTCTTCTGACGAAACGATTGCATCAGTTTCAATTAAAGAGAGGCGTGTTCTCGTCACCAACGATGAAGATTTTAGTGAATATCCAAAAAACGCTATCTTCTCTGTTGTATGGCTAAGAATTCCTCAAAATGACCCCAAATCGTTACTTAGAATGTTTAATCAGCTCATTAAAGAATGTAAGGATTTTAAGGGAAAACTTATCGTTCTTGAGAAAAATATCTGGAAAGATGTATCGCTTCCCAAGATCCAATCTGTGTAGTTCCCATGATGAAATCCTTCCAAAAAATAACACAAGTTTATAAAATTTTTATTGACAATGCAGGTGAATTGTGGTAAGTTCAAGATGAATGGGAGATGCTATGAGAACACCAGAAACTAGTCAGTTTACTACCGGAGCTAAATCAGCAGACCGAAGAACA
>CAYSCV010000107.1:0-3506 GCA_964429715.1 uncultured Methanosarcinales archaeon | reverse complement strand
TTCACACACTTTTCTTGGGCAGTCCAATATCTACAATCACAGTTTTATCTTTATGTGGTTCTAGGCCGGGTTTGAGGTCGTGCAGGGTGATGATGTAATCAGCATGGCAGGATTTAGGGAAGATTTTTTCGTTATCGGGATCGATGCCGGAGGGGATGTCAATTGATACTTTTGTGCCGAGAAGAGCGTTATAATGATCAATGGCAAAGGAGATGGGGTCTTTGAGGTCATCTTTAATTCCGGTGCCAAGCAAAGCGTCGATGAAAATGCATTGGATATTTTTTTGAGGATGGAATTGTTCAAGATCGTTTTTGGAGGTAATTTTAAGGATATTGATGTCTTTACGGATTTGTTCGTAGTGATGTTTGGCGGCGTCGGAGAGTTTTTCTTTTTCGCCGAAGAAGAGGATGACAACGGGATTTTCTTTGGCGAAGTGTTTTGCGGTTGCAAAACCGTCTCCTCCATTATTCCCTTGGCCGGCAAAAACGATAATATGTTTATTTTTAGTGTGATATTTCTGTTTAATGGAGAAATGTATTTGTTTGCCGGCGTTTTCCATTAATTCTACTGGGAAAATGCCTTTTTTGGCAGCAAGGCGTTCAAGCTGTTGGAATTGTTTTGATGTGATCATCTGTATGTCTCTTTTTATTTGTAAAAAATTAGTGAAGGTTTATATATTTTTTGAGCGTAGAGAAGGGGTTTTTGTTATTTTGATGTTTTTGTTTTTTTCTTAGAACAGAAGATGGACGAGTACAGCGATTATGAAACCGATTACACTGCCGACAAAGACTTGCAGGGGGGTATGGCCAAGGGAGTAATGGAATTTTGATTTTATTTTATTTATTTTAAATAGTTTTTCGATAGCTTTACCTTCTAATCCTACGGATCTGCGGACACCGAAAGCGTCACGAATGACAATCATAGCGAGAACAAGGCTGATGGCGAAGGCGCTGTTTATGCTTTCTTCTAAGTAGATTATAGTTGTTAGAGCGATTACGAAAGCGGAGTGGGAGGAGGGCATGCCGCCTGTTACAATCAAATCGTGCCAGGTTAATGCTTTGTTACGAAACCAGTAAATGATTATTTTGACGAGCTGGGCACCAAAGCCTGCAAGAATGATGGTAAGAATTATTTTATTCATCTATGTTTCACCTGTATTTACTAGGAAAGATGTTTTGGTTTATATAGTTTGTTTTTTTGGCGGTTTTTTTTTTGGTTGTTTATTTTGTTCAATAGCTAAATAAATATAAATGGGTAGTTTTCTGTTATACCTATATGTCTACCATCAAAGTTCTTCCACAGGAGTTAGTAAATAAGATAGCGGCTGGCGAAGTAGTGGAACGGCCGGCGTCGGTTGTGAAAGAGTTAGTTGAAAATGCGCTGGATGCGGGGGCTCGATCTATTCTTGTTGAGGTTGAGGAGTATGGGAAGAAGTTGATTCGGGTGACTGATAATGGGAAAGGAATGGATGTTGAGGATGCACGGTTGGCGATTGTGCCGCATGCGACGAGCAAGATTGCAGATGAAGGGGATCTTTTTTCTATACAGACGTTAGGGTTTCGTGGGGAGGCGTTAGCATCGATTGCGGCAGTGTCACGGTTTTCATTGATGACACGAAAGCATGATATTCGGATGGGAGTGCGTTTAACTGTGGAAAATGGGAAAGTTATTTCTGAAGAGAATATGGGGATGGAAACTGGGACGATTATCGAGGTTGGAGAATTATTTTTTAATACGCCGGCGCGGCGGAAATTTATGAAGAGTGATAGTGTGGAGTTAGGGCATATTGTAGATGTTGTTAGTCAATATGCGTTGGCTAATAATAATATTCGCGTGGAATTAAAGCATAATGGAGCGGTGTTGCTGCAAAAGCCGGTATTTGAGGAAGGGAAGAACACGATTGCGTCAGTTTATGGAATTGCATTGGCAAAAGAATTAGTTGCGGTAGATTATGAGGAAGAGGGAATTGTTGTGAAAGGGTATGTAGGTAAGCCGTATGCGGCGCGAAATGATAAGAATTATCAGGCATTATTTGTGAATTCACGCTGGGTGAAGAATAATGAAGTTATGAGTGCGGTGTATGAAGGGTATCATACGGCGTTATTTGTGGGAAAGCATCCCGTGTTTGTATTGCATTTAACGGTGGACCCAATGGAGGTTGATGTGAATATTCATCCGCAGAAGTTTGAGGTGAAGTTTGCACGGCGGGAGGTGGTGATGGGTGTTGTGACGAGGGCGGTGCATGAAGCGCTTGGGAGAGAGAGGTTGATCCCTGATGTTACTGTTGATATGGATGAGCAGTTGACGTTGGGGATGGTGCGAAGTAGGGGGGGAGGTGGGGGACAAAATTATGCTTTTGAGGAGAGCAGGCAGAAAGAGTTAATGGTTGAGGAAGAGGAGGGGGAATATAGTGTTGATAAAAGTGAAGATGATATAAGTTTGGATGGGGAGGATGTTATACGCACTCTTGGTGATATTGATAAAAAGGTGAATGTGAAAATTAATGAAAGTAAAAATGAGGGGTTTGTTTCACGAATACCTGTGATGAAGATACTTGGACAAATCCATAAGACGTTTTTTGTGGCGGAAGTGAAAGGAGGGATGATGGTCCTTGATCAGCATGCGGTGCATGAGCGGATATTGTATGAGCAGTTTATGAATGAATTGATGAAAGGAGGAGTGGAGGTGCAGGAGTTGCTGCAAGGGCAATTAGTTGAGCTGTCAGTACAGCAGAAATTGGTGTGGGGGGAGCAGAATTTTTTTTTGGAGGAGTTGGGGTTTAGTGTTTCGGAGTTTCAGGGGAATACGGTGCGAGTAGATACAGTACCAGAGGTGTTTGGACGAGTGCAGGGGAAAGAGTTATTTTTAGCGGTGTTAGAAGAGTTACAAGTGGGAATTTCTAGTGGCGGGAAGAAGGTGGTTACAGATTTGAAAGAGAAGATTGTGACGCGCATGGCATGTCGGGCGGCAGTGATGGCGGGGGAGGAAGTGACGGTTAGGCAGATGGAGAAGTTTGTGTATGAATTGAATGAAAAACAGAATCCGTTTACCTGTCCGCATGGACGGCCGACAATGATGATGACATCGAAAGATGAATTGGAGAAGAAGTTTAGGAGGAAAGGGTGAGTACTTTAATTTTTTTTCTGTTGTCTTCGAATTATTAGTAATCCTACAAAGAGGAAGTTCATACAAAATGCTGCCAAAGGATACAGAGAAGTGATAATAGAATAATTTTCTAGAGCAAATAGTGCCATTACCCATTTTATCCCATCAAGAAAGTAGGTAAGAATTGTCTCTTCTTGTGGCTTAGAATAAGATTTTCTCACCGTAGGATAAAAACCGCCAATGGTATAAATCACTGTAGAGGAGTTTGCATAATCCATATTTTCTTGGCAAACTCCTCGTAGAGACTTTGCAATGGCGCAATTTTAAGCCAATCTAAGCACCTATTGGTGCTAACTAAGATTTACATTCTGTCATTACATTCCGAACTTTCCTTACTGGAA
>CAYSCV010000106.1:0-3587 GCA_964429715.1 uncultured Methanosarcinales archaeon | reverse complement strand
TTGCATGAATGTTAGGGATTTCTGCTTATTTGATTTAAAAAAACATAAAACAGAAAAAAATAAAGTAAAAAAATCTCAATGCTCCGGAATATAATTCTTATACGCATTCTTCTTCGACTGCATATCAAAATACTTCTTTAACAACGCATGCAGATTCCATACCCGATAATACAGCGTATCATACACATAATAATCAAAATCTTTCCACAACAGCTTGTTATACAACACCCCTAACCGTTGTAAAAACCGACTCCCCTCAAATTTCTTCTGCCAATCAAACTCCACACTGCTCACAATCACCATATAAATTCTCCCATTTGTAAGCACCCTCTTTTTACCCGCTTCTTCAACTTCCACTTCATTAAGCTCCCAAGAGTGAATAGATATCGTAATCTTATATTTAGTATACACATTCACATTCGACACCATTTCCCACTCAAACTCCTGCTCCGCCCCTTTAGGAGAAGGCACTTTATGCTTATACGCTTTCTCATGCCACATATAGCCATAATTCTTCGCCCAATCTATGACCGCCGCATATAAACCATCAAAATCAAATAACCCATGATATCGTAACGTAATCGGAGGAAACGGATCTTCTTTCATGTTTCAGAAGTATCTTTTAAACATATATAAATATACCGTAATCCTTTTAAACACTAAAATAATCCTACCATTATGGTGTCAAAAACCAAAAAAAGAAGTGTGAAGAATAAAACAAGATTAAAATCATCATTAAAAATTACCCTTAAGAAAAAAAATTTACCTAAAATAATTCTTAAATCAAATACAAAAAAACAAAGTACAAAAAAAAACATTAAGAAAATAACAAAAACCATTTCTAAACCAGCCAAGAAAACACCAACAGCAATTAAAAAATCACTGCCAAAGCTCCCATTCAAACCCGTTCTAAATCCTTCCACTAACTTTATCATCCGTCCCGCTGCAGAAAAATTTGAACCTTCTGAAGAACAAGGCATATTGCCAGACGAAACCGAAGAACAAATCGAAGACGACATGAAACTAGGTAAAAAAGATGAAGATATCTACGAAGAACCCGGTCAAGAACTGCTTGAAGAAGACGACGAAATCGAACCCTGGGAACAAGGCTTCATGCAAGGCGCAACAAAAGGCGGACAATTAAGTAAAGATGCACTCACCGGTGAACCACTAAAAGCCCGAGACATCATCGAACTACGCATCAACGGCAAATTATACCGCTTCAACTCCATCGACAACGCCATCAAATTCAAACAAAAAGTACAGCAAATTTAAAATTCAAATCAACAAAAATAAATGAACCTCCCCACAGCAAGCTGTGGGGAATTACCTAGTTAAAACTGATTAACAAAAGGAGATAAATTATGGCAAACGAAATCAATTTTAGAGAAGGAATAACACGATTATTCAACAAAACAAACACCGAACTAAATGAAGTAGAATCAGAATTAATCACTTTCCAATCAATTGTAAAAGATACCTCCGCAGAATTTATAACACCAAAAAATATAAATAAATTCCATGAGGTAGTAACAGCCATGATGCTATCTTCTGAAAACACTCGAAAAACATTTGAACAAATGCAACATATCTGCCTTGCCGCAATAGCAAAAACTACTTCAGACTCTACAAAAAAAGAAATAAGCCTAATTATTGAAAAATTGAAAGCAGTAGGAAAATACGATTTCACCCAAGCCGAAAGATTACCGTTTACATTAGAATCCGGGGCAGAAGGCTGGCAAGCAGGAGGGGATATAGGTGCAATAAGACGTTTAGTGAATTTTACCGGACATATATTAGTAACCCCTGTAATGTGGGTTGTAGACTCCAAAATAAGACCTTCAGATTATTATTCATATTTGTATAAAATTGAAGAAGCTTTAAAATGGAATAAAAGAACAATTGCAGATCAAAATTATTCTTCAAATAACCCGGATAAACAAAAAGCAAAAGAAGAAATCACTAAAGCATTAGAAGATATTAAAATATTTATAAAAACGTTTCGAACCGTTGCCGGAAGATATAGAACAACACAAAGAGATATTTTGAAAATTCTTAAGAAAAATAAAGAATATAATGAACTTAAAGTAGACCTAAGCAATATTGTTAATAGAGATACACATCGATTCTTTAAACAAGCTGCATAAATTATTTTTTATTTTATTTCTAAGAAGTAATCAAGAAAATAATTAATAAAGAAAAAAACAAAAATAAATCAACCCTATCGTTTCACATTCTTTTTCTTCGCCAAATTTCGTGCCACTTGTACCGACTTCTGTGGATTGAAATTGAAACACTTATGCACCGCCGTTTCTAAATCCCAATCTTCATAAGTAGTCGATAACGTCGAACCCGGATACTCCACTTTCACCGTAACGGAATATTCCTTCTTCTTGCTGTCTTTTCCGATCTCTTTCAAATGCACCAATACTTGAAACGGCACTGCAATTTTCTGCTGCAACTTCTGCGCCTCATGCTCTACAATCTTTGTCATCGCCTCCCGCTGATGATCCGTTAACGCCAAATCACGTACACCTCGATATTCGATAGCATACTTTTCAGTGCGTTCTAACCCTTTCAACACTTTCAACAACCCACGCATAGTCAACAACCCTTGATACTCATTTTTATCCATCACAACAAGCGCCCCTACTTTTTTTTGCACTAATAACTGTACCGCCTCACGCAATGACGCTTTACTTGAGATCTGCACCATATTCTGATTCGTGCTAAATGAAGCCACCGGCAACGACGGAAACGCCACTTTATCTTCCGTTTCCCCTTTCGAACCTCTCTCTTTCGTAAACTTCGCTGAACCTATACTTTGCTGTACTAACAACATATACTTCTGCAAAATATCACGAGAACTTAATACCCCATCAAACTTTCCTTTATTAAACACCGGCACATGATCAACATTCTCTTGTAACATAAAATCAATCGCCGTTGCCACCGCATCATCCTTTTTTATCTTCGACACTTTCACTAACGACACCGCAGAAACACCCAACTTATTCGCTTCAGGCAATTGTGCCGCTAATTGTAATACCGCCAGACAATCAACCACCCCTACTATACTCTTAATCTCTCCTACCGGTAATAAATCACTTCCCGCCTCAAATAACATTCCCGCTGTCGTTAAAATTTCCTCCTCATGGCCAATTAACGGCACCCGCAGCAAAAATGAATCCGCTTTTGTTTTTGACACATCCAAATGCGTCCGAATCATATTATGCGTATCTAACACACCAACATATTTCCCATTATGCATCAACACTGCAGTACGTTCATTCGCTGCCCCTAATTTCCCTAACACCTTTGACAACACATCCTCTGTATCACACTGCACAAAATTCGTCCGCACTATAGAAGCAATTACCATATCATCTGCACCCCTTATATTTTTATTACTATAACTTATTGTAAATTTATTATTTAATCTCTTTCAAAGAGTTAGAACACAAAAAGATTATATAAACTCTTCTATTCTTGATGAAGTGATAAAAAACAATCATTTATTACTCGCTGGGTTAATACCCTGTTGGTTGCTGCAAGCAACCTCCGAACGAGAGTGAGGTTGTTCTGCA
>CAYSCV010000105.1:0-3617 GCA_964429715.1 uncultured Methanosarcinales archaeon | reverse complement strand
TTGCCTTACAGCCATAAGCGTCCATCAGTTTAAAGATCCAGAGTAGAATAGCTTCGAAAGTTACGCTCTACAAATATCTCAAAATCAGTCTGGAGAAATTAGTATCCTGGGATATGATGGATTTTTTCGTGACATCTTTTAAATACCTGTCATAAGCGCTGTTCGACCACAGATGGTATACATATGATTCGGGAATCTTCTTATTAGTCTCATAAAACTTCTTTAAATCTTCTTCTGCCCAGCTGAATCCGTAAAAACTTTCAAATGGTTCCACTTCTACCTCATCAGCCCAGTAATGCGATAAAAAGTATGGATATTTAATAATAGATTCCGTCCAGTACAAATCGTGTCCCGTTGATCTAAATCCACGCCACAATGATTTTGCCGGATCATAACCATCCCACCACCTTTTCATAAAATTTGCTCCTGGTTCGGCCAATATCACCGCACTGCACAATCCCACGGTCTTTCCGCCAGTCTTTTCTTCACCCAACACCACTGAATGTTCTTTTAACGACCCGAAGGGTTTGTTACAAATTACGTCTGTGTCTAAATAAATTCCTCCGCTCTCCAACAGCTTCTGTAGTCTCCACACATCTGCCTTATGGGATAACATCGCAAGCTTTTGTCCAAAAATTTCTTCAATAGGTTTAATTTTTACAGGATCACAAAACTGCTGTGCCTTCATCCACCACTCACCGCTTGGCTCAGTGTCGTAGTAAAAATAAATCTTATTGGGATTGTTTACCTGTGCCGCTGCTTTAATCGCAACATAGTTAATCAGGCTCATCGGCCTGCCGCCAAAATAACAAAAAAATATAATGTTTGGTACTACCATTTTTTTCTTGCTGTTAATAATTTCTCGTCATATTCCTTATATGTAACTTCTGCCATCCCTGACCAGTGATACTGCCACATTTCTTTTAAAAAATCATAATACATTTCTTCAACCTTAATTTTTTCCGTTCCGGAAATCTGCAAACTCCGAACGCATTTAATCAATTGGTTGGCGCCGCCTTCTACCAAATCCGGATGCCACCAGGGCCAATTAGATAACCAGTAGAGATAGCAAGACGAACTACCTTGATAAAAAAAATCCTCCGCAACATGGTTTAAATTACCAGACATCAATTCATACACTGTTTTTAGCAATTTTATATATTTCTTTTGTAAAACGTTTGTATTCCACAAACCCAGACCCTCGCAATCTTGCCATGAGGAGGCGTTAATATGAGAAACTGGAGTAGACTGATTACCAAACTTGGCGATAGCCTCAGAACCTTTTATAAATTTAATTTCTTTAGAATCCAACAGATCAGCTAACACCTTCATTCTTTCTGAATAGTGATGGCCGAATAATTCTGCGTCGTTTGCGGTAATAATTAATCCTTCCTCATCACAGTTCATTTTCACAAAATCAATCACTTTTTCTACAGAAAGTTGGTCAGGATAGGATCTAAGCAGATCACAAACCTGACGATTATTTATTAACAGGTATGTAGCGCCATGCTTCGCTATTGAATTTTGAATCTTGGATTGTGCCCTGACAGCAGTTTCATCCACCAATATATAATTGCTGTGTATTAGATCGAGACTTGCTTTATCCACCGCCAATTCTGGAGGAAAAAATCCATTTGTCTCTGTAACTCCCAATAAACTTTTGAGTATTTGACTATTTTTTTCAATTTGTCTGATCGCAACATCTTTGGGAGTAATGGGTATTAACGGATGATACATGACACTATTCATGATCTCTATCTTCTCTTCTTCAATCAGCTTTTTTATCAGATCAAAAAATTCATTTGCTCCCAGCTGTTTTAACTGTAAAAGCAGGCTTCCACTGATATTAACCGTTAACCCGAACTCAGACTTTTTTGAAAGTAATCTCAATAAGGGTAAATAACACGACTCTAATATCGTCTTAGTAATCCCTAATTCCTGCGTGGGAGGTTGATAAAAATGTACTACCATTGACCAATATCTCATTTGCACACAAAGTATACATCAGTTAGCCCAAACAACTCAAGCCATCGGCTGTCTCAAAAGTTACGACAATAAAAATATGCTGTGATACAATAGGGCTATGAGAATACTATTTCTCTCTGCAGAAGTGGCACCATTCGTTACACTTGGAGGTCTCTCGCAAGTGATGTACTTTCTTCCCAGGGCGCTTAACAAACAAGGACATGACGTACGTATCTTCATGCCAAAATACGCGTCAATCGATAGTGAACAAAGAAAACGGAAATGGAAACTTAAAAAAGAAATAGAAAGTTTAGCCGTGCCTATTGAAAATATCCAAACGAAATCGAAAGCATTTACAGCACAGCAGTCACTTCTCTGCAATATCAAATCGTATCCAAAGACACGAACAACTCTCCATACGTATTTTCTTGAGAACAGAGAATACTACGAACTTCGTGCCAACGTCTATGGGTATAAAGATGATCATGTCCGCTTTGCTCTTTTGTCAAAAGGCTGCCTTGAGTGGCTACTCTTTATGGAAAACTTTATTGCCAGGAAAGATAAACGCGGTTGGCTTCCCGATATTATCCATTGTAATGATTGGCATACAGGATATTTTATTGAGTTAGCGAGACAATCGAAGCGGTATAGTGACTTGCTTACAAAAATACCTATTGTTTTTACCGTTCACAATTTTTTTTACCAGGGCAATTATGATTTTCGCTATGGTAGCGATAAGGAATACGATACAGGGACAACCCCACTCGCCTCTCTCCTTTCGCCAAAATTACAAATGCAAAACGGGTTACTACGTGGTATTGTCTATGCGGACGCTGTAAATACAGTCAGTCCAACGTATGCCATTGAAGCACAAACACCACAGTGCGGTGCAGGACTAGAAGAAATACTACAAAGTGTACGAGGCAAACTGGCTGGGGTTTTGAATGGAATTGATACAAAAGAATTTAATCCTGAAACTGATCCGATTATTCATAAAAAATATTCCATATCGACTTTTTCTACCTATCGTCGGGAAAACAAACTCGACTTACAACGTTTATTTTTTCTCGAAGAAAATGCAGACAACCCCTTACTTGCCATTTCGGGCAGATTGACGCAACAGAAAGGTTGGGATTTGTTGCTCCAAGTACTCCCCCATTTATTTGCGCAGAGAAAAGATGTTCAATTGATAGTTTTGGGTAGTGGTGACGAACAATATCGCGATCAAATTATTGAGCTTGCAAAATTGTACCCAAAACAAATCGGTTTACATCTCCGCTCTGATTTTCGGTTGCCACGAAAACTTTTTTCTGGAGTAGATATTATGCTTTTGCCAAGTACATTTGAACCAGGAGGTATTGTTGCTCTGGAAGCACTTCGATACGGATCTGTGCCACTGGTTCGAAGAACAGGAGGATTGAACGATATTGTTGTTAATTTCAACCCGGTAAGCATCGTTGGGAATGGATTTTCATTTGCAAAGAATGACACGTGGGATTTTTTTGCCTGCCTCGTTGAAGCGTTAACTATTTACAAGCAACCACATCTTTGGAAAAAACTTATCCATAATGGTATGTCATATGACTTTTCCTGGAAACACTCAGCAGTGGTTTATGAAAATTTGTATAAAAATGTGCTCGAAGCAAGACGAC
>CAYSCV010000104.1:0-3638 GCA_964429715.1 uncultured Methanosarcinales archaeon | reverse complement strand
GAAGCACACCATAGACAACGACCGTATCGGGGCGCTTCAGCTTCTCAAATGTTTCGGTCGTCCCATCAAACATTTTTTGCTCCCACTGATAGACATCAAAAATCACGCCGCTGAAAACTTTTCTTGCGTTGTCTGGAATCGGTTGTTTTGATTCTGGCCGTTGAATATTCATAATTTGTTTTATTTTACTTCTTCAAAGATACTGCTATCATGAATTTACTATGTCTAGACAACCAACACAAGAACAAGCACCGCTACAGTCTCCTTATAAAATTCCGCGAGATCTGCAAAAGTGGGACGAATACTACCGCACTGGTGAGATTATCGCTGAAAATTTACCGATGGACTCAATGCTTGATAAAGTTACACGGGACTATGGTGTTGATACAGAGAGAGTTCGACAAAAATTCTTTCTTGCTTTTCCTGTTGATACCGATCCGTCTATCGCTGATTATACCATCAAAAAAGTTCTTGTCCGCGAACAGATTCCCGGCACCACCGCAAAAGAAAAACTCACACGAGAAGTGCCATATATTCGTATACAATCAAATGCAAATGCTGTCTTTGAAAGGGATGGGTATAAAGAAATCATACATCCATGGATCGCTCTTGTGCCTCAAGACGAAGATAAAAAATATCTCGATCTAACACAACCTTCTGATGAAAAGAATACGAAATACATCCTCGCTACTTGGTATGACATGGCTGAAGTCGACCCATCGCCATCAGAATATAGGTCCGCAGAGACTAATCACTAGCAATATTAAAGGGGTCGGGTCCCTTTAATTATCTCTTCTCGGGACATTATTTTTCTAGTATCTAAAAATTTATCAATACACAGGATACCTTCGATATGATCGTACTCGTGTTGGATACATTTGGCCAGTAAACCATCGACAGTCATCGTAAACTTTTTGCCATGTTCATCGAACGCCTCGATAGTCACTTTTTTAGGTCGGCGAACCGGTCCGAATAACTGGCTCTGAGCGACACTGCCACATCCCTCATACAAAACTGTTTGATTTTTTGAAAGGGAGGTAATTTTTGGATTGATATATACCTGTAATTTATGGATATCTTTCAAATTTTTCCGCAGTGCCGTCGGCCTAATTTCAATGATAAATATCCGCAGATTCAGACCAACCTGCGGCGCGGCAATACCAATCAAATCAGCTGCCCGCATTGTCTTCGTCATCAAAGCAATCAAATCCTCGATTTCTTTAGAGTCGATATTTTTGACAATTTTTGATTTACGTCTCAAGACTGGATTACCAATTTGAGTAATAATTTTTTCCATATGTGTCGGCGCTCGTTTCTCCGTCCTTGCGGTGAGACTAGGCGATTCCTCTTCGCGTTCTGTGGTAGTTTAAAACTTCGTACCTCCGACCGAGTTCAGTGGTAACTCAAAGATAGGATTGTGCGAGGCACAAATCCCCACCGTTTTATAATATCTCCTAAAAACGGCGGGGATTGCCTCCGTTATGGATTAGTTGTCTCAGAAGTTTCATGTTCATCTTCTTTAGGTTCCTCGCTAAATTCATCTGCTAATTTTCTGAATGAACCCTTTCCTAAAATACTTTCGATAGTTCTAGCAATAGATAAATAATTTCCTGAAAAATTAGCTTTTGCGAATTCGTCAAAAACTTCGTCCCTACTTTCGAATTTCCCGTTAGAACTCACAACTAACTTGTCAAGAAGTTCATATAATTTTTTTCGTTCCGCATACCTCTCTACTGTTTCTACTTCTCCTTTTTCATACAGAGCGCCAAACATCCCCGCCGCATACGCTTGTCTTTCTTCATCTTTGTCAGAAAAAGAAATTACTCTTTCTACTTTATCTTGCGGGTCAGCAATATATTTTAATTCTTTTTCAAATTCCTTAACTTTTTCTTCCGGTACTCCACCTCGACGATAATATGCGACAACCCAATCTCTAAAATTGGTGACCGCCTTGGCTTCTTCACTGAAAAGAGCATCCCCGCTAATTTCATCAAGAAGTTTTTTTGTGCATTCAGCAACAATAGCTTCTTCAATTAGGGCAAAATATTCTTTTTCTTCACCCGCTTCTTCATTGGGGTCTTTTTTATCAATCATAGAAAGTCCACTACGATAAAGACGTACATCTTCTCCCGATTTTCCCACACGAGCAGATTTATATGATTTCAAATGAAATAACTCGTGAGCAACAGTGCTTGCGAATAACGATTTAGATTCTCCTTTTTCAACACCAATCTTAAGTCCTAGTGGTTTGTGGATACCACCAGAAAGTTCACCATCAGTCATAGCTAAAACACTACCTGGTTTAAGAACATAGATATGATCGAGAGGAAGTCTTTTTGGTTCACCGCCATATCGCACCACAATATTATCAACGATAGTCTCTGTTTTTTTGAGAATTTCTAAATCTTCAGGAGTTTTTGCAACTTCATATTCAGTAAGTTGTACACTTCTTTCATTAAATATGTCTTGAAGCTTCTGAAAAGCTAGCGCTTTTTCTTCTTCAGTTCCTCCGACTATTCGTTCATAATGCGTTTTTCCTTCCATATGTTTATTTTAACAACCTTCGACT
Source organism: uncultured Methanosarcinales archaeon (assembly GCA_964429715.1). Taxonomy (GTDB): domain Archaea; phylum Nanobdellota; class Nanobdellia; order Woesearchaeales; family GW2011-AR9; genus JACPNA01. The sequence continues at coordinate 1,069 of CAYSCV010000104.1, read as the reverse complement.
TCCGCCGCAAAATTTGATTGCCGATTTGTATTATCAGAATTTTTTCGTCGGGCATAGTTCAACTAAATTTATTTTTCCGATATACCAACGTATCATAACCACTTGTTATTCTATCCTCCGGCTTGACCCCCAAACTTTTCAAAAAATCAAACAGCTCATCTTGTACCGCTCGCACATCAGGATCGTCAGCTATCTCTTCAACTTCAATAAACGAACCAAGGCCTTCGACCTCATCCAGACAAATTTCCCAGGCATTATAGCAGGTCTTCCTCCGCGTCTTATGTACTTGGACAGCCTCATGCAAACCCATGGAGTACAAGATTTCTTTCATCTCGCCAGCATCTTTGACTTCCGTTTCGTGTTCAACGGCATCCTGCTCGTTACTTTTTGGCTGTTTTAAGGTCAAAATAAATTTTCCGTTTGTTTCCCGAATACGTAAAAGATTCTTATCGGGCTGGATCACGGCTTCAGATAAAATACAGCCAAGTGCCTTTAAATTCCGTATTATTTCCTCCGTATCTTTTAATTTTGCTTTGGCTTCTATTTCTTTGCGCATATATTAAGAATTATCGCCTTCACTGACTGGCTGCGAGCCGTGGTAGATGCTAGAACTTGGATTGTGAATAATCATAGCAATTTTTATCTGCCATTTCTAGCGACTAAATAGATTTATAAAAACGAAAGGGCCCCACAGTGGTGAGAGCGTGTTGCTCTCCCGTGTAGGGCTTCAGACGGGGCTGAACTCGTCGAACATGTAGGCTCCCACGGTACCGTCGTTGTGGGTTACCCACCAGACATCGCCTCCATGTCCAGGAACATATCCCGACACTGTGCCTTCCTTGCTTGGCTGGCGAGCATCACCATGTTTCTGGACAATAAGCATGCTTGTAGTTTTTCCGAGTCGCTCGTTGGTCCTCACCCTCAATCCGATTTCCACTTTTTCCAGTTGCATTGCAATCTCCTTTTCTAAAGATTCAGAACAACTTAGTGATACCACACTTCTGTGGATAATGCAAATTTTGCTGTGTCTCTTAGAAACCATTCGAACCTACTTTCAAACTCATCCGGA
>CAYSCV010000103.1:0-3648 GCA_964429715.1 uncultured Methanosarcinales archaeon | reverse complement strand
GACCGCCCTCAATTCGTCTTTTTCTGTATTCTGACGTACATAAAATCCCATTAATGTATCGATTTTGTTGTGTTTTTCGGCATAGGCACGAAACACAATGTTTCTATATGTTTTCAAGAGTGCTGTATCATCTTCTACTGCTGCACGCCAAGCAGGATGTTTTAACACTTCTGCTTTGGTTAACGACGTATTATATTTTCCCATTGCAACGCTATCTAATTCGACACCATCAATTGTAGCATAGTCGACCAGCATAAATGAGTGATTAAACTCTGCAGGAATGCTACATAATTCTGTGCAATTGGGTACAAGTTTAAATTTTGTCGTACCTGCTTTATACACAATCCCCGTACACGAATCAAGCCACATCCCAAATAAAGATGGATTACCAGATTCATACGCTTCTACTCGTGCGAGAACATTTTCTTTGAAGGTGAAAGGTGTTTTGCTCATTGTTCGCAATGCGTCCACACCTAACGCATAGGTTGATGTTTGTGGCATTAAAATATATTTGCTGTCTTGTGTCATGGTTGTACCTCCAGATATACTTTTAGATTCAAAAGATGTCCTAGTTATAAATATTTTGCTACTTTCAAGTAAATTCAAAATCAAAACAAATCTTTAAAAACACCCCATCTATCTCATCACCATGACCCCTGAAACCATCCAAAAAATCCTCGCCGCCGGAAAAATCGCTTCCCAAGTCCGACGTGAAACCGCCGCAAAACTCAAACAACCCGGTTATTCATACCTTCAAGCCATGGACGAAGCAGAAGCACAAATCCTAAAACTCGGCGGAAAAATCGCCTGGGCCCAAATGGCCGTAAACGACATCGCCGCCCACTACTGTCCAACTGAAGACGACCCCTCTGTAACAGAACAAAGCCAATTAATCAAAGTCGACATCGGCGTTCATATCGATGGCTACATCGCCGATAACGCCATGACCATCGAAGTAGGAAAATCTAATCAATACAAGGACCACATTAAAGCAGCACAAAACGCATTAAAAGCCGCAATCAAATTAGTCCAACCAGGCGTCCAATTATGGCAGCTCGGCGAAGCCCAGATGTCCGAAGCCGAAGCCCTTGGTTTAACCACGATAAAAAACCTCTCCGGCCACACCATCGAACAATACAAAGTCCACGGCGGCATTTCCATCCCCAGTTATAACACTAAAGACAAAACAGAAATTAAAGCAAACACCCAAATCGCCATCGAACCATTTGTAACCGAAGGCACAGGCCTAATTAAAGAACGTGGACCAGCCACCATCTTCATGATCGAAAAACTAAGATCCACCCGTTCATTATACGGCCAACGCATCCTCACAAACCCAACAATAAAACAACAACAAACCTTACCTTTCACAACCCGCTGGCTCACCCGCTCATTAGGCAAATCACCCGCTCTTCTCGGCCTCAAACAATTACAGCAAGACGGCATCATCAAAGCCTATCCACCTCTAGCCGAAGTATCCAAAGGCATGGTCGCCCAATTCGAACATTCTATGATTGTAGGAGATAAAACCACAGTCTATACCAGACATGAAGAAGATGAATGGTAAGAAAATTATACAACACTATTCTTCCCAACCTTTGGCACCACCACATACGCCGCCACCGCCCCAATCAATATAACACTCCAAAACAGCAACCCAGAAATCTTTCGCAATGCAAACAAAATCATATTCAATAACAAAAGAAAAGAAAAAATAAAACCAAACACTTTCAACGCAGACGAATTCATCGAACCTTCTTCACCACATCCGCTAAAGACAACAACTGTTCCCCTCCTTTATTCATATCCTTCAACATCACTTTTTTCACCGCTAATTCTTTGTCACCAATAATCGCCACATAGGGAATTCCCAATTTCGAAGCAAAATCCAATCCTTTAGAAACCCCTTTACCCGCAAACGACACATCGGTAGAAATACCTTTGGCACGTAACCCCTGCACCACCCACCACACTTGCGTTAAACGCAACCCAATCGGCACAATATACACCTGCACAACACTCCTCGCCACATTTTTCTCCTTCGCTTTCAACGCATTTAAAATAACATCCAACCCAAACGAACAACCAACCGCTGGATACTCCTGTGAACTCCCCATCAACATTCCAATCATCTTATCATATCTCCCACCCGAACCAATGCTTGATTTAATAGAACCATCTTTCACATACACTTCAAAAATACTCCCTGTATAATATGCTAAACCACGCGCCAGCGACGGCACAAATACCACATCCTCAGAATTACAAAGCTCCAATAACTCCCGCAACTCCTTAACCCCCTCATTCTCATTACCAATCAACTTCTCAACAACCGCTAACACTTTAGCATTACCACCAGTTGCGTTTAACACCTCAAATAACTTTTCCACCACCGCAGACGAAATTCCAAGCTCAACAATTTCTTTTTGCACATCCGCAACCAACTTCTTATCCAACTTATCAACCGCAAGAATCACCCTCTCGCGCATATCCAATTTAATTTTCAGAGCATCCATCACCGCATCAAGAATCTTGCGATTATTCACTCGCACAACCACAGGCAGCCCCAACTCTGAAAAACAGCGTAAAAACAATTCCACACACTCCGCATCTGCCGCAATACTCTTCGTCCCAACTACATCACAATCACACTGTGTAAACTCTCGTAATCTATTTGGACTAATCGGCCCATCCCGAAACACCCGCCCAATTTGATAACGTTTAAACGGCATCTTCAACACTGGATTCGTCGCTACAAATCGCGCAAACGGCACTGTTAAATCGTATCGTAACCCTAAATCTCTTTTCCCTTGATCAGTCAGCCTAAACGTCTCCTTCAAAATCTCCGCTCCACCTGTATATTTGCTTGACAACGTCTCAAACATCTCAAGTATCGGCGTATCTAACGGATTAAATCCATATAGCACGAAATTCTTCCGCAGTACACTAAGCGCTCTCTCTAAAATAATTCCATCCTCAGGGTAAATATCTCGTACTCCTTTTGCTGTTTGTATATCTGACATAATGTATCCTCCCTTTTCTTGTATATTTATATAGTTTTGTACTACCTAAATTAATCACCAAACATATCTTGTCACAATCTGCTCTAATTCACCTCTCAGCTCTTCAGGAACAATAATGTTCATCCCCTCCTTCTTCAGAGTATTATGAAACAAAGTACACATCCCAAAACAGGGAAAATAAGTAGCCATAACTGTTTTAATCGTTGCTGGCACATACACAGTTGGAACTCTTTCCAATAACCCAACCAAATCTTTATACTGTTTATCAACAGTATCTATTATCTCAAATTTGTCATCGTGCATTTTTCTTCTCTCCACGTACCAAGCCCGCCGGCATTATTTTTTTTAGTTTATTTTATTTGTCTTAAACAAAAACCTCCAGAATATCTTCTAGAGCCAGAACTAGTAATAATGATGTACTAAATTATAAGAATTAAAAAAAATGGGGCAGTCGGGGGGAATCGAACCCCCTTCCGAAGCTCTTTGCATCATCGGCTTTGAAAAAAATTGCCCTATGACTCCACAGGCTTCTATACTAGCCGTTGTACGACGACCGCCATAAACAGAACTATAGTAAGTGACGTAAAATTTTATACAAAATAAAATTAATATATTAAGAAATAAA
>CAYSCV010000102.1:0-3760 GCA_964429715.1 uncultured Methanosarcinales archaeon | reverse complement strand
TGGAAATCTATGATTTCCTGTGCAGAAATAGGTATTCTCCTATTTCTTCACTTTGCCTAATAAATATGAATTATGCAAAGTTCTCTGTAATTACTTTTGTTCTCAAACAATCTACCAACGGATGCGAAAATCTTTTAATAGCTTCTTCTAACAACTGTACTTGTGGGCATATACTGTATATACTTATCATTTTTTTAAATTTTAAAGAATGATTTATAAATTTATGCCTATTTCCCTACATTAATAGATATTACACCATGAAACTCATCCTCCTAGGCGCACCAGGCAGCGGCAAAGGCACCATCTCAGAACAACTTGAAAAAGACTTCAACGTATATCATCTCTCCGCCGGCGCTTTATTACGAGAAGAAATATCCAAAAACACAACCATTGGTAAAGATATTCAAAAATACGTCGCCAGCGGTGAATTAGTTCCTGACTCTTTTGTGGTACAACTTGTCAAATTAGATGCCAAAAATAAACCCAACTACATTCTTGACGGCTTTCCCCGAACCCTAGAACAAGCCCAAGAGATCGCCGACCTCAACATCGATGCCGTCATCCTCTTAGACGTACCCGAAGATATCGTCATTCAACGCTTCGCCGGCAGAAGAGTCTGCCAAACCGGTGAACACGGTTACCACATTCAATACCTCCCCCCAAAAACACCCGGTATCTGCGACGTAGACAAAACCCCTCTTACCCAGCGCAAAGACGATAACCCCGATATCATCAAAAAACGCTTTCAAATCTATCACGCTGAAACCTCTCCATTAGTGTCCTATTACAAACAGAAGAACCTCCTTCATAAAGTCAATGCGCAGGGCAGTCCACAAGAAGTCTATCAGAACGTAAAAAAATTAATTCAACAACTAAAATTATCTCAAAACTAATTAACGTGAATATAGTGGTGTCTCACCTATATCTTCTCGATTAAGCAACTTTCGATCTTCCATTACTAAATTTCGATAACCATGAAATACCGTTGATGTCGCTTCCAGCATTTGTGTTATCTCTTTTGAACCTATATCTTTATTTCCTAATTTAATGTTATTATTTGTTCCCTTTGTCACTTTTTGACTCACAACTTGCGCATAATCCATTATCCCTCTAAATATATATACGATGCTATCTGAAGACATCGCTCGTTCTAAGCCTAATGTAGGTATTTCAAAGAAAGGTTCCAATATTGCCCCTCGTGAATATCCTAAAGTACATACTTCTTTGCCTATTTGTTGTAATTCTTTTTCTTTTCTTCCATATGCTAAAATTCTTGGAGTAGATTTAATCGCTGTAGCAATTGGAATGGAATTATATTTAGTTCCATTAACCGTTACTTCTAAAGAAAATTTAAAATTTATTGGTCTAATCCCCCTCTCTACAACTTCTCCTTCCTCTCCTTGATTCTCTGCTAAAAGTGAAAGTTGCACTCTATCACCTAGCGTCAAAGGTATATCACTAAGATAATCCTTAATGGAATAAGTCATTTTGTACTTACTAGAAAGTAACATTTATAAACCTTTCGACACATTTATGCAGTCTATCTCTTCATCATCACCTCCTTTCCCTCTTCTCCTCTCCCCCAAGCCGCAACCAAACCTTTATTAATCTCAAACCGCCTATACAACCCATGCCAAAGAAGGACCATACGATTGATACAAAATATAACCTTGCACTCTATTGGGACATCTTAAAAAAATATAAATCCTTTCTCCTCTTCCTCTTTTTGATCATTCTTGCTGTGGAATCAATCAATCTTACCGATAAATTGCTCTTTAAAATTATTATCGATGATGGCACGCAATTTGTTTCCCATCAACTCTCAGAAGACCAATTCACCCACACCTTGCTCATCATCGCTGCCGTATTCCTCACTTTAATTATCACCAAAGCCATCTTAAAATGGCTCCAGATCCATCTCATAAATCTTCTCGATTGCGCTTTAATCGCTGACGTCAAACGTAAATTCTTTCACCATATTCTCACTCTCTCCTACCAATTCCACACCTCTCATCGTACCGGCTCATTAATCTCCCGTCTCGTTCGCGGCGGCAGAGCAATCGAAAACATAACCGATACAATCATTTTTCAATTCGCTCCTTTATTACTCCAACTCCTCGTCGTCAGTTCCTCTCTATTATACTTCGACAAACTCTCCGCGTTAATTCTCTTCGCAACCATTATCACTTTTATCTCCTACAGCTACTTTCTTCAAACCATCCAACAAAAATATAATCTTATCGCCAATGACGCTGAAGATCTCGAAAAAGCCTATGTCAGCGACTTTTTTACCAATATCGACTCCATCAAATACTTCGGCAAAGAAAAATCCATCCTCCACATTTTCCAAACCATCAGTGAAGACACCAAACAAAAATATATGCATTTTTGGAACTATTATCGCTATCTTGACGCAGGTCAAGCACTTATCACCGGCATTGGCACCTTCTTCCTCTTATATTTCCCCCTTCGTTCCTTCCTTAACGGCACTCTCACCATTGGCACCATAACTTTCATCTACGCCACCTACATCGGAATTATCCCCTACATCTGGAGTTTTATCCGTGGCATGCGTGACTATTATAAAAACATGGCCGACTTTGAATCATTGTTCCAATACTACAAAATAAAGAACGAAATAAAAGACATCCCTAACGCTCCCGCATTAAAAATAACCCATGGCTTTGTTCAATTCAAAAACATAACTTTCGGCTACCATGCCAAACCATTATTCCAAAACTTTAACCTCACCGTTGAAAAAAATAAAAAAATTGCTTTAGTCGGCCACTCCGGCTCCGGCAAAACCACTTTAATCAAACTACTCTATCGTTTATACGACCTTAACAAAGGGACCATCAGTATCGATAACATCAACATCAAAACCATCCAACAAGAATCCTTGCGTGCTGAACTAAGCATCGTTCCTCAAGAATGCATCTTATTCGATGATACCATTTACAACAACATTGCCTTCTCAAATCCCCACGCCGCCAAAGAACAAGTATTTCAAGCAATCAAATTCGCTCAACTTGACAAACTCATAAAAAATCTCCCTCAGAAAGAACAAACCATCGTTGGCGAACGCGGCATAAAATTATCAGGAGGAGAAAAACAACGCGTCTCTATTGCCAGAGCATTATTAGCCAACAAAAAAATCCTATTACTTGACGAAGCCACCTCTTCTTTAGACTCTAAAACCGAATCTGAAATTCAATCCGCTCTCAAACAACTCATGCACAACCGCACAACCATTATCATCGCCCATCGCTTATCTACAATTATGACCGCAGATAAAATCATCGTCTTAGACAAAGGCAAAATTGTGCAGACGGGCACACATCAAGAACTCATCAAACGCTCCGGCACCTACAAAGAACTCTGGAACCTGCAGAAAGGCGGATATATACAATAAATTTTCTCTAAATATGCCTAATCTGTGTTACCCCCTAGTAGTAAATCAATCACAAAGTTTATAAATTCAGACCAATTTTATGATTCAATATTAATTTAAATGTAAAATAAAAATGACAACTCCAACTACTTTAGAAGCATTGTTATATATACAAGTAACAGAGGAAAATACTTTTCACGTTCGTCCTTCATTCTTCTCTGGAATTATGTTTGGCTATCCTACGAGAAATTATAATCATAAAGAAGTAGAAGTTACTAATAAAGATACAACTAAAACAACCAATCTAATCACTGATACAAAAAGTGTCTATGATTCTTCTACTAAACAGTGTGAATTATATCCTGGTGT
>CAYSCV010000101.1:0-3853 GCA_964429715.1 uncultured Methanosarcinales archaeon | reverse complement strand
TTATCTTCTCTTGTCAATTCTGCCTACACATCTATCCAACAACAGCCAGATCAAATCCCTCAGTGGCTTGCAACCATGCAGAACGGCCACAATGAATACAAAGAGATGTTAGAAGCACTTGTGCCAGAAATGGAACATTTGCAGCAAGAAAATGAAGCATTGCGTGCAGAAAAAGCCTCATCTTTTTCCACGCGAGCAGGTTCAGTTGACGCAAAAGTACGTACTGCACATACACCAAAACCAAGTGTGCGCACCCCTCCACGTGTTGATCCCGATGTTCGCACACCACCAAGAGCAACGGCACCACCAAGAACCGCAGCTCCCAAAGCTGATCCCACACCAGACGCTCTCATCGCCGGCAAATATATTTTGATGCCTCAAACTTCCACATACGCATTAGGTATTGACGCATTGCGAACAATGAGCAAAACACCATTCACATTCAAAGAGAACATTCAAGCACGAGTAGAAGCGTATGAATCGGGCGATCGTACCATATTTGATACATGGCTTGATTCGTGTACAGGTATTGCGTATAAGAAAGGGACGACCAAGTTTAAACTAATTGACTCGTGTTCGGAATTAATTGGAATTAACAAAGACTTTAATCAATCATTTCTTCCAATTAACTATAATTCAATGAGTGGAACAGAATTTGATAGTGCAAAAGGAAAATATAATACGTTGTTAACCAAAACAGAAATAGTGAAACATCCCGCCTGGCGTGCGGTAGTGGAAGAGGACAAAGCATTATTGGAAAAGTATACAGATATTATCTTTGCTGCCTATGCAGAAAAATATAGCAAAACAGACAAATTAATGGGTTTTTATATTCGTCAAAATACTCCTACCGATGAATTGAAGGCGGTCTTTGTCTATTATCGTAGCAACTTCTCGAGCGCCAATGGCAACGATGTCCTCGGCACCGGCGGCCGTTTCCTGCGGCGTTAGCCCCCGTTCGTGCTGACTGTATCCGCCCGTAGGGCGACGAAAAATTTTTAAAGTTCATCTCTATTCTATCTTTGACCTCCTTCAGCAAGAGGTCGGGGCTACACGCTCTTTCATTACGGTTGCTCTAGTAGAGAACGATCATAAAATACAGCCGCGACATGCGTGAAGCGGTGGTGATATAAAAAATGAAAGAGCTACACAGGGGCGGTCTTTGTCCATAATCGTAACAACAACTCGAACGCCAATGGCAACAATAACCTCAACACCAACGGCCGTTTCCTGCGAATAGCTCATTTTTTCCATTCATGCCAACAATCATTGACTTCTATTCTCAACTCTGTTCGTATCAAAATCTGGAACTTGCGTACAAAAAAGCACGAAAACATAAAACACAACATCCAGACATCCTCGAATTCGAACAAAATCTTAAAATCAATCTTGAAACCCTGCAAATAGAATTACTATTCCATTCCTATCATCCCAAACCATTAACAACGTTTGTCATCCATGATCCTAAAACCCGTACAATCAACAAATCTCATTTTCGTGATCGTGTCGTGCATCATGCCCTCTGCAACATCATCGAACCACTCTTTGAGAAATCATTTATTACTCGCTGGGTCAATACCCCGTTGGTTGCTGCAAGCAACCTCCGAACGAGAGTGAGGTTGCTCTGCAACGATTCACGAAAACTGAAGGATATCAGTTTTCGGAACTAAAAATCAATCGTTGTGGATTTTTATGTTCCAGCGAGTAATGAACGGAGAGCCGTCTTGGAAAGCGGCTAATACCCCGCAGCTCTGCTGCGATTGGGATAGCCGCTTTCAGGCTCGACAGTTTATTTACGATTCCTATGCTAATCGCAAAGGAAAAGGTACGCTCAAAGCCATCGAGCGTTTTGAATACTTTTCAAGAAAAGTATCTCATAATCATACCACAAATACATTCGTTCTTAAAGCAGACATTAAACATTATTTTGAATCGGTTAATCATACTATCTTAATCAACATTCTCAAGAGAAAAATAAAAGATAAAAAAATCATCTGGCTTATTCGGAAAATTCTCAGTAACTATGGCAAAAATGGAATAGGCATGCCCTTGGGTAATCTTACAAGCCAATTCTTTGCGAATGTGTATCTTAATGAATTAGACCGATTCGTAAAACACCAGCTTAAAGTGGAATATTATATTCGCTATGTGGATGATTTTGTGCTGTTACACCAATCCAAAGAAATGTTGCAAATATGGCAGAACAAAATTAAACAATATCTAGGCCATAATCTACACTTACAATTACATCCGGATAAATCAAAAATAATCTCATACACTCGGGGCATTGAATTCTTAGGCATGCGTATATTTGCGCATCACAAATTACTCAAACACAAAAATATTAAAAAATTTCACAGAAGGTATGAATTAATTAGCCATCAATACAAAAATAAAATAACATCTTATGATACAATATACAATTTTATGGAAGGATGGATTGCCTACGCAAAACAAGCCAACACCTACAATCTACGCCACTCCCTTCTCCATTCATTTGAACAACACTTTCCCCAAGAAATTGCGTATAAACAAATACTCTAAAAATATTTATAACTATCTACTGTTTTCCTCTTTTTATGTCTAAAGATCTTGCAATAAGAAATAGTACTATGGAATTCTTGATATTTACCGCACAGTCTGAAGAAGATTCAATTGAAGTGAAATATGCTGATGAAACCGTCTGGCTCTCTCAAAAGATGATGGCAAAACTGTTTGAAGTTACCATTCCTACTATAAATGAACATCTTAAGAATGTGTACCATAATCGGGAATTAGAGGAAAAAGCAACTATTAGGAATTTCCGAATAGTTCAAAATGAAGCCGGCAGAACTGTACAAAGAGATGTCGATTTTTACAATTTAGATGCAATAATCACTTTGGGATATAAAGTTAATTCAAAGAGAGCAACGCAATTTAGAATTTGGGCAACTAAAATACTTAAACAATTTGCGATTAAAGGATATGTATTGGATAAAAAAAGACTGGAAAACGGAACTTTTTTAAGTCAAAATTATTTTAATGAACTTTTAGAGGAAATTCGAGAAATACGTTTAAGTGAGCGAAATTTCTATCAAAAAATAACTGATATTTATGCCACCAGTTTAGATTACGATAAAAATGCCCAAACAACCAAAGAGTTCTTTGCTAAAGTGCAAAATAAACTTCATTATGCTATAGAGGAGTTTGCAAAAAGCAATTTGTCGCATTAGTCTGCACCGATAGGTGCAAAGATAAGCTTAAAATTGCGCCATTGCAACTCCTCTTAGATAAGTTTGAGTAAATGTTGCAGTAAGCAACATAAGAAAGCAGTGCTTTCTGTAAATATTAATTATTCAAACTTCTCTATACATAAACATACCGCCCCAGAACTAATAATAACAAGAGCAGATAGTACAAAAGAATTTATGGGTTTGACATCTTGGAAGAATTCTCCAGAGGGAAAAATAATTAAAACTGATGTATCCATTGCAAAAAATTATTTGACAAAAGAAGAATTAGCATCTTTGGGAAGAATAGTGAATGCCTACCTTGATTTAGCAGAAGAAAGAGCAAAAAGAAAAATTCCTATGACTATGGAAGATTGGTCGAAACGACTAGACTTATTTCTACAATTTGATGACCGAGAGATATTAAAAGACTCTGGTAAAATAACTACGCAAATCGCTAAAGAATTTGCAGAATCAGAATTTGAAAAATATAGGATAATCCAGGATCGATTATTTGAATCTGATTTTGATAAACTGACTACAAAATTATTAAAAAAAGAATAAATTTTCTAGACATTCACGCCCACTCACCTTCGATTATGCCCGCGTCTCCCATCCACTTTTCCCCGTCCAAACGTTCGCGG
>CAYSCV010000100.1:0-3954 GCA_964429715.1 uncultured Methanosarcinales archaeon | reverse complement strand
AAACGGCCGCCGCTATTGAGATTAACGTCGCCATACGCGTTCGAGCTGTCGTTACGATTACGGACAAAGACCGCCCCTAATTCGTCTTCCGAAGTATTCTGTCTCACATAAAAACCCATTAATTTATCTGATTTACTATATTTTTTGGCAAAGGCACTAAACACAATATCTGTGTATGTTTTCAAGAGATTTTTATCATCTTCCACTACAATACCCCAGGCGGGATGTTCCAACACTTCTGCTTTGGTTAACGATGTATTATATTTTCCTGTTGCACTATCAAATTCTGTTCCACTCATTGAATTATAGTCAATTGGAAGAAGTGATTGTGAAAAGTCTGCGGGAATACCACATAATTGTGTGCAGTTTGGCACAAGTTTAAATTTTGTTGTGCCTGCTTTATACGCAATTCCTGTACACGAATCTAGCCAGGTATCAAATAAACCATGATCTCCGGATTCATATGCTTCCACTCGCGCTTGAATGTTTTCTTTGAATGTCAACGGTTTGTGACCAATTTTTCTCAATGCCTCAACACCTAACGCATACGTAGATGTTCTTGGCATAATAACATATTCCCTTTTTACGCTTGGTTTCACCTCTAACTGAGCAGGCGCATCCACCGTACTCAACAATGTTTTTCGTCGTGCATCATCAATAACCGAAGATTTCGTATGCGCTAACGCTCGCACAACGTTCTCTGGCACAAGCGATGCTACCCACTGTACAAATCCCGAAGCAGAACGTTGCTCAACCAGAATCTTTTTCCCCTCTTGAATCTGTTGGATATATGTACTCAACTGCGCCGCCGTCGCAATCCGCTCTGAAACATTGACTGGGAGCAACGCATCAACAACCGTTTTAAAATTAGAATTTTCAAATTGCACTTTTCCATCATAACACACTTCAAACCCATTCATCATCCTATCAATAGGCACACCAGAAACAAGCGTCAGCGCCGTTGCCCCTACACTATACAAATCGCTCTGTGGTGTCGCCATGCCTGCAAACACTTCCGGCGCACTGTACCCCAACGTGCCAAACGACGTCGAACCGCCTACAGTTTTTAATATCTCTTGCTGTACAATCCCAAAATCAATCAAATAAATTTTTCCGTTCTCATCCATCATAATATTACTCGGCTTAATATCCCGATGAACCACTGAGGGAACACACGAATGAGTATACTTTAATATCTCTGTTAACTGCGACATAATATCTAATACTTTCTGCTCCGAAAATACACCCTCCCCCCCTAACATCTTCTCCAAACATTTTCCCGGCACTAGATCTTGCACCATGTATAACGAAATATCACGCCCCTCTTGCACTTCAAAAAAATCATGGACTTTGGGAATTTGCGGATGATCTAAACCTCTCAACACCTCATACTCTCGCGAAAAAAGATCAATATGTTTAAAACCATCCAAGCCTTTCACTTTCCCAAATCGATGCTCACGCACACAAAACGATTTGCCTTCTTTCACTGCTTTATACGCAATAGCCGTGCCTCCGCTGCCTAAAACATCAACTAACGTATAGCCATTCACCACTCGTGGTTCGAATTGCTCATCAGGTAATAATGCTGCCATACACCCTAAATAATCCTCTGATTTATAAACTTTACTCTATTTTTATCACTTTTGAATAACAACATAGTTAGAACCTATTTCCACAACCATTTAAAAAGCAAACAAAATCCCAAAGACCATGCAAACTCCAATCTCAACCGCCCTCATCCTCGTCGGCGGTCTCGGCACCCGTCTCCGCCCTTTAACTGACACCCTCCCAAAACCCCTTCTCTCAATCAAACACAAACCAACCATGCAGCACATCATCGAAAACCTTGCAAGACATAACATCACAAATATCATCCTCAGTATCGGCTATAAAGCAGACACCATAAAAGAATACTTCCAACACAACCCTATCCCCAACATCACCATCCAATACATCTACGAAAACCAACCATTAGGCACCGGCGGCGCCGTCAAATTTGCAGCCTCCACTCTACCAAAAGACCAGCCCTTCATCCTCGTCTGGGGCGATAATTTGATGGACATAGATTGGACAGCAATGCAGCAAACCCACAATTCATCCTCAACCCAAATCACCATGGCGCTTACTGCCAGAGAAGACGTCGAAAACTTTGGCGTCGCCAAACTAGAAAAAAAACAAGATAGTAATAACCAATACATCATCCAATTCATCGAAAAACCACCACGCCATCTCGCCCCCTCAAACTTAATCAACGCCGGCGCATTCATCATCCATCCACAAGCCCTTGACATCCTCCCCAACGGCAAATCATCCATTGAAAAAGACTGTTTCGAACTTCTCGCCCCACAAAAGCAAATCACCGCCTACAATCACAACGGCCAATGGTTCCCAACAGATACACTTGAAAAATATTATCACGCAGATCAACACTTCCAACCACACATCAACCTCAACGAAAAATCTATCATCATCGCCGATGTCGACGACACCATCTGTGACAGCTGTCAACAAATATCCGAACCCATGGCACAACAAATCAACCATATGATTCAACACAACTACCAATTCGCCTTCATCAGCGGCACAAAAAACATCGACCTCCAAACCATGCTCTCCACAAGAATCACCCTGCCGCATCATCTGCTTGGCACAACCGGAACCCAATACGTTAAAATAAATCACAATAACAACCCAAAAATTATCTACTCTCACACATTCACAAACGAAGAAAAACAAGAAATCGTTACCGCCCTCAACACCCTCATCCAACAGTACAACATCCAATCTCATACCACCAAAGAAGATCAACTTCAAGACCGTGACTCCCAAATCACCCTCTCAGCCATCGGTAGAAACGCACCAAATGAAATCAAAGCTCAATTTGACCAAGACGGATCTCGCCGCCTAGCATGGATAGAATTCCTCACTCAACACCTCGACACACAAAAATACGACCTCAACATCGGAGGCACCACCTCAATAGACATCACAAGAAAAGGCTTAACCAAAGAATGGGGCATCCGCACATTCCTCCAGCACAACAACTTCAAATCCAACCACGTTCTCTTCTTCGGCGACAAATTACATCCCGGCGGCAACGACTACCCTGCAACCAAAGTAGTTGATTGTATTGCTGTAAAGAATCCAACAGACACATTAGAAAAATTAAAACAACTCTGCCCATAGATTCTTATCAAAACCCCAAAATTCACCATAACATTTAAATATAATGAAAAGATAGTGAAAATATAGTGATAGTATGCACCCACCCTGGAATATTCACAGCGTCGAACTCGCCGTTAGTAAACATTTCGCTTTAAAATATATGCACACCTGGAACTGGGACTTTCATGATTTAAGAGGAGCCATTGAGAACGCCTATCAAATCCAAAAAACATCTAAAGAAAAATATGAAATATACATTAACAAAAAAGGCTTTAAAAAAATAATCACCGTCTACTATAAAGAGCAAGAAAAATTATTATGCATAACTGCATCGCAAGGAGGAAACCCCCATGAAATGTCCCATCTGTAATCAAGGAACACTGCATAACGTTGATGACATCCTCAGTGACATCGAAGGCTATATGTTTGTTCTCAAAGGAACTCGTTGCTCATCTTGCCAAGAAGAATTCATTAACGAAAAAGAAGGCCAGCAAATGATAACCATTGCCAAAAAACACGGCATCTGGCAGCAGTCATTAAAACTTCATCGCAAACTAAGTAAAAGTGCTCGTGGTACAGTCTTACGCATTCCCACAGATATAGAAAAAGACTTAGACCTCAAAGGTACAGAAACTGTCACTATATCCAAAATTGGTAACAAAAAAATAATGGTAGAGATAGAATAAACAACTCAACCACTCATTTTTTTCACCTACCCTTGAGGCAGATACAATCAGCACGAACGGGGGCTAACGCCGCAGGAAACGGCCGCTGTAGCTGAGGCTATCG
>CAYSCV010000099.1:0-4010 GCA_964429715.1 uncultured Methanosarcinales archaeon | reverse complement strand
CTACAGCCCTCCCCTCTACTATGCCTCCTACGCTAAATCTGAAATGGCAACAGATATGGCCGTTCAACCTAATCTAAGTCCTAAGAGTGTGAAAGTCAATCTGCAAGTTCATGTAGAATATGGGATTGAATAGGGAAATACATTTTTCTTTTTTTTAATTTTTTCATTCTTAATTGCCATACTTTTTATTAAGTACAACATACAATTCTCTAAATTGTGCTTCTGTTGCTTTTTCTCGTTCAATAACAAAACTATCGCATGTTGCTAATCGTGGTCCTTGGATGGAATAAAATTCAATTTGTGGTCTTGCACCATCGATACCAAACAATTCATACGCTGGGGTTCGAGCATAACAATCGCTGGAATTGAACCGAATAACATACTTTGCTGTTTCTGCATCATAATTGGCTTCTGCTTGAACATAATACTCAACATCGGTTTCTATTCTTCGTCCCCACAACAAACTATTGACTTTGTCATCTGTAGCCATTCTTTTTCTTTCAGAGACTACAAACGTATCAGTCTCTCTCACTACTTCTATAATCTCCGCTGCAAAATAACTTAAATGCATGGGCTTTTGCACAGCGACTCTTAATACATCACTTTCTAAAGATACTCTTGTTGGGTTTAATAATGTCATGTTTATTTTACCTCTTTTTTTATTTGTTTTTACTTACAAGTAGTTATCTTGCCAAGTATATAAGTCTTTGTGGTGGTATATGCCACCATTAGAACGAAAGGTTTAAATGATGAAACTATCTCTTTCTTAAAAAAGGAATCATTACTCTCAAATATTACTTAGAAATAGAAGTATTTATAAATAAAGTATACTTACAAGACTATATGGATAAAGAAATATGTAAATTAATTGTAGAACAACGAAAAGAATTTATCCCTCACCTCTTTACCGATAGGCAGGTTGTGCTTATTGAAAGATACCTTCAGCAAAAAGAATTGACCCCTAGCGAAAAAACATATCTGTACTCTACTATTACTAAAAAAATAGAAGCTTTACGCTTGCTGAAAAAAGAGTATTATATTACGGGAAAAGAGATGATTCCCCAGAGAGTAGAATCTGCCAGAAAGATCTTGGATGGATTTTCGAATGAAAAAGCGTTTATCTCTGGTTCATACCTATATAATAAAGACAGCCAGGATATTGATATATTTATAGTTGGAAAGAGACATAAACAAGAGCATCGCAATAATCAGCATCTTACATACATAACTGAAGCGGATACACAAAAGCCGTTATTCGTTTCTGTTTTGAATTATTGCATTGCCAATTTTTCTTTTACGGTTATGCCAATTATAAAGCGAGAACAATATGGAGAATTGCTTTTTATATATCAGCTTGCGGTGAATGAGATTTTAGACAATGACGATCAAAAAACAGTGCGTCGACTTATTTTTGAGTATTATGTCCAAACTAAGAAAATTATTTTAGATTCGTTCTCATTACATCAGCACTTTTATGAAATCAAAATAAAACCTACCGCAGAGAAGATAGAATTGATAAATTTGATGTTTAAAGAGATGCTTCTAACGTTATATTCTAAAAAGTACTTGTATTCAAAATTAGTCCCTTTCATCAAAAATATTCAAGAGATGGCTACAGAATACAAGGCAAATGCTAATCTTCTAATTTATATCGATCTTTTAAATGAGGTGAAAAATGAATGTTGATGAACTTAAATTTAAGTTGAAAGAATTATTTGGTTCACAGGTTGTTTTCAATAAAGATTTTGATTATTTTGCTCAGACTCTTAAACATCTCGATGTGAATTTGATAGAGTGGTGTCAACAAGTGAAGGATCAGGAAATCAAAGCGACTTTTCCCGAAAAATTTAAAGATGGTTTAGTGTTTATCAAAAAAATTGGTTCTTCAAATCGCTGTTTAGTTATGAAAATTAAGAATGGCGAATTCAAAGAGATACATTTAGGCGACCATGATTATTACAATAAATTGACCAAAGCACTTGGTCTTAAGAAAAGCAGCAATACATACTAACATGTACCAAGAATTACTTCAAAAGATTGGACTCTCACTCAACGAAGCCCGCATCTATGAGGCGCTGCTCTATTTAGGGGAGGCGAGTGTGAATAGTATTTCTGTCAAATCAAAAGTGCATCGACGAAATGTGTATGATTCGCTGAACAAATTGATGGAAAAAGGATTAGCGTCGGAGATGTTTGTGCAAGGGGAAAAATTGTTTAAGCCAATTGATCCTACTAGGTTGAAAGAGATGATTAAAGAAAAAGAGACGGCGTTAGATATGTCTTTAGGAGAAATGAAGAAGTTATATAATTCTGTCCAGCCTGAAGCCGAAGCCTATTTCTTTCGCGGCATTGAAGGTTTTAAAAATTATCTTCAACTCATCCTAGAACAAAAACAAACAGTCTATTTTATAGGTGCCAAAGCTTTTTGGCTTGATCCCCGTTTGCAACATTACCTAAGACATTTCGATAAAGAACGTAAAGCACGAGGTATCAAATTTATCCACCTATTTGATCACGAAGTCAAAACCCAAAAACCAGAAATTCTAACTCTGGTTGGTAAACCATATAAATTTCTCCCTCCACAATATTCCAGCGCCACCGCCGTAGACATTTTTGGCGATTACGTTGTGATGTTTGTAGGTGTTAAACCCGGCGAATTATATGAAGAACCATTGCAGTTCATCCTCAAAAGCAAGTTACTCGCTGATGGCTATCGCAAATTTTTCCAATGTATGTGGGACAGCTGTTAAAAAAGCTCTAAACTCATTCATTCTTTCATCCTATTTTTCATTTTCCCCCTTTATATACTAAGCGTACTAATTAATCGTAATATAAAATACGATTAGGATAAACCGGCGAATTATACTAACAATATCAAGAATATAATTCGCCCAGTATAATTTATAAATAGAGTGACATTTTCGTATTTTATGGCTTATTTCAAACGTGATACATCCGAACGCAAAACCTCCTTTCGAGGAGATCGAAGTAGCAGACCAGACCGTCGAGAATCATCTGGTGGTCGCTTTGGTGAAAGTCGTAGAGAATCAGGCCGTTTCGAACGCAGTGGTGATCAAAGCGATTTTAGACCAGCTCGAAAAGAAGAAACCCAAGCAATCTGCGCTCGTTGTGGCAAATCATGCATCTTACCATTCCGCCCTACCGCGAATAAACCCGTCTATTGCAGTGACTGCTTTCGTAAAAACGATTCTTTTCAAGAATCCAGACCAAATAGATCAAGCAGCGAATCTTCAGCCGGTTTAGAAGAAATCAATGCCAAACTTGATAAGATTATGCGGTCATTGAAGATTAATTGATTTTTTCTTAAAAAATTCTATTTTTTTATCTGTTATACTCATTAGGTTCCTCTTGACCCACTACTTGCGTCATAAGATATGCTGTATCTTGCGCTGTTCTAAGATTATCCGCACGAAAAGTCGATGCCGGAATCGTAGCATATTCCTCTGTCGTTACAAGACCACTCTCTAAAAGATACTTTCGATCATACACCTCTTTTAAATCTGCAACTTCCATTTTACGCCCAATCTGCGCAAATATATTCGTGGGTTTTGCATTTTGTACAAAATCATCAAGCATACGTTCTAAATCTAACATTATTCCAAACCCCCCTATTTAAGGCCGATCCCTCTCCGGATCCCTCGGCAATAACACCGCCTCTCGTACATTCTCAAGCAACAACAACCGTTGCGTTATCCTATCAAGACCAAATCCTGCTCCTCCATGCGACGGCATGCCGTACATAAACAACTCCGCATACTCTGTCATCTGCTCTGGATTTAATCCCTTCTCCCGAGCCTGCGCACACCACACATCATATCGATGCTCCCGCTGCGAACCAGAACAAATTTCTACTCCATTAAACAATAAATCAAACGACTTCGTAACGCGAGAATTATTTTCATCTTTCATCTGATAAAACGGCTTCACTGCCCATGGGAAATGCGTCACAAACACAAACTCACTGTCATATTTTTCTTTCACTAATTCAC
>CAYSCV010000098.1:0-4022 GCA_964429715.1 uncultured Methanosarcinales archaeon | reverse complement strand
AAAGAAACATTTATATAGTCCCAATACGTACCAATACGTATTGAGGCGTTTCAATGATTACGGAAAACGATTTAATTGTCACTAAACATGCTCAGGAAAAAATGCATGTAGAAGGAATATCCGTACAACACATAATTGAAGCTTTAGAACGAGGCTCGAAATACCAACAAACTGATGGACTACTTACCATCTATAGCTATTATTCCATCGCCTATAAAAAAATTGGATCAAAATACCTCATAAAAACAGTCTTTACAAACGGGTGAAACTATGGAATGTTATAACTGTCAAAAAGC
Source organism: uncultured Methanosarcinales archaeon (assembly GCA_964429715.1). Taxonomy (GTDB): domain Archaea; phylum Nanobdellota; class Nanobdellia; order Woesearchaeales; family GW2011-AR9; genus JACPNA01. Next base: position 3,726 of record CAYSCV010000098.1, on the reverse strand, counting down.
GGAAATGCAAAAGAAAAAAGTTGACTTCGTTCAATTTGGTATCACCTTAGGAAAATTTGATGCGTTGGTCTGTCCACACTGCCACGAAACCATGTTTGCAGGTCACGTCAGTAAACAAATTGAAGTAAAAGCCAAAGAAAAAGGCATCTGGGGATTAGCGCGAAAAGGTCATATAGGTACCTCTGGCTCTTCATTAGATGTTAAAGTACCCAAAGCTATCGTTGATATTCTTAATCTCAAAAAAGGCCAAGAAATTATCATTGAACCAACTGCAAAAAACAAGATAGAAATAACGGTGATGTGAATAACCTACGGCCGCATCCACTTAATTTCATAATAAGTAACATCTCCTTCATCATCAACAATACCTATTAATAATCGTTTCTTTGTCGAATGTGCAACTCTATTCTTCGCTGCAAACTCATACCACGTCAACGTTTCTCCCTCATGAACCGGGTACACAATCCAGCGTGCATGATCCTCTCCTGGTTTCACTCCACGATCATATACTCTAAAATCCGCACCAAACTTCAACGCCGTCTTAATGATATATCCTCTATTTCTCATATCTTTAAACACACAATATCTTATCCAGAAATTCGGCTCAATCTTTCGTGCTTTCTTTAAATATTGCTCAAACACCACTATTTTTCCCGACTCAGTTTGAATCTCTAACCTTCCTTTCTCCATTAAATACAACGCTTCTAATAAAGACAATTCCACTTTGCCGCTTTCTAATAAGTTCCCAAATCGTGATTGATTATAGAATTCTCTCGCTTCATCTGACACTTCTGTCAGTACTCTTTCCCCACCTAATACCGCCGGCACCACCTTCTTCTTTTTCTTCTTATCAGAATCAATCTCTTCAGAACTAACAATAGGAATTTCAACTGGTTTTGGTCCTTCTTCCTCTGGCAAAGATTCTGGAATCTCTTCTGCAGCTTCGTCAGAGTGTTTTTTGGCTTTACTCATGAATAAAGAGTAATTATACAATCTATTTTTAAAGGTTATGTGAAAAATTAAATAGTTTGTTCTTTCCAGCTCCACCACGTTCCCTGCCCTAATATTATATGGTCAATCACCGGAATTTGCATCATCTCTCCTGTCTCCTGCAAAATCTTTGTCACCCGCAGATCTTCCTCTGACGGCGTCGGATCCCCCGAAGGATGATTATGCAAAATAATCAGTGAATGTGCACAATGCTTGATTGCTCCATAAAACACTTCCCGCGGATGAATCAACGACATATTCAACGTTCCTTTCGTAATAACTTGCTCTGCAATAATCTTATGTTTCGTATCAAGATACACTGCCACAAAATGTTCTTGCTTCTCCTGTAAAAATCGCTTCATATATAACTTTGCAACATCTTGCGCATTCCGCACATTCTTCATCTGTATTTGAGGCGTCAATCGCTTTCCCAATTCAAACACCGCCAGTAATTGTGATGCTTTCGCAACACCAATTCCATGCTCCTGTTGTAACTGTTGTAATGACGCCTGCGCCAACTGCTCTAACGAATATTTAGCAAGTAACTTCTGACACAAATCTAAAATATTATCTTGCTTCGTTCCCGACTTAAGAATCAGTGCTACTAACTCCGCATTCGACAACGCTCCCGCTCCATGTACTTGCAGACGTTCTCGCGGCAAATTCTCTGGTGCAAATGAATTTAGATTCATAATATTATTTCTTCTCAATCCGTTTTTTCTTTTTTTCAGGTTCAGAAAGATAATTTTCAGAACGGCTTACTTTTTTCCCAGTTTCTAATTCAAGCTGCGTTCGCGCATTTCCTGCAATCGTTCCCCCTTTCACTGCCGCATTCTTATTCTCCACAAACCCTTGCGCATCTTTTGTTCGCGCAATCTCAGTTGTCGCTTTTTCGCCCAGCATCGAAAAGATAAGCTCCAAATCATTCATATGGTCGCGCAAATTCTCTCGTTTCAAACCTTTGAATTCTTTGTATTCGCTCGGCGTCATTCCAAACGTCGCTGTACTAATTTCCGCTGTCAAAATTGCATACTCTCTTTGCGTCCCTACTTCCCGTTTTCTCCATTCATCCGTCAATTCATCACGAATAGCGATTCCTCTAACTCTTTTTTCAATCCAATCCTCAGAATATCCTTTCGCTTTATACAACTCTCTCATTCGTTTTTGTGCCAATTCTGGATTTTCAATCTCCTGCACTCGTTCATACCCTACTTTTGCTAACCAGAGCTTGAATGGTTCAGCTTTTTTCGAAGGAATTGCTTGAATTATCCTAAAAAGTCCTTCCGCATTAGCACAATCTGTTTCATAGAACTTACCATCAGAAGCTTGTAATTTCAGTTGTCGACAAAATGTCGATAACTCAATTCCACTATATTCAAACTCTCTTTTCTTTAGTCTATACCAATAATCTTTTGCATCTGCACTCTCAGTAAGAGCCCCTACAACATCCACAACCGAAAACCACCACTCTTCATTAAACCAAGTTTTTCTAATCTGTTTTCCCTCAAACAACGCTAAGCTTGTACGCTTTTCCATCATTTACTTCCCCTTTTGTTCTCTGTACCCTCAATAATTTTTTTTGTCATTGCATCAAAATCAGATTCATACAACGTATCCTGCTCAGACACATACTTTTCATACTGCTCAATCGCTAAAGTATTTGCTACTTCTTGAGAAATTTTTCCTTTTCCTTCCAATATGTCTTTCTCATTAAATTGTAAGAATGCATCCAATTTTGCAACCCAATCTTTCATATACATCACTTTTTCATTTTTAGCCTGTAATTCTGCATAATCTAAATACATTGACACGATTCGATTTAACAGATCCAATTCATTTTTATCAAGATAATTTTTTGCAATAACAACATCATTTTTTCGTATTTTTCCGTTTGGCGCATTTTTCCACGTTGTCAAACCCAGATTACGTTTTATGCTATCTACTCGCGTATACACAATTTCCGCTGTCGTCTGCCTCGTTATTGCCCAATGAAGTTTATTTTGTACCACAGCAAAGAAATTTTCTGTAAGCTTTGAATTAGGATCATAATCAACACTACATTGCGCATAAATATCTGTTATTTTTTGGTAGAATCTTCGTTCACTGCTGTGAATATCTCTTATTCTCGCTAATTGCTCTTCAAAATAATCTTTTCCAAACGGATTCGCTGGGTTTTTTAACCGCTCATCATCCATCACAAAGCCTTTTATGATATATTCTTTAAGAAGTTTGGTTGCCCAAATCCTAAACTGCGTTGCTCTCGCCGAATTTACCCGATATCCAACCGAAATAATCGCATCAAGATTGTAATAGAGTGTTTGGTATATTTTTGTATCATTGGCAGTATGTGCAATTTTTGCACTAACTAAATTTTGCTCCAATTCGCCACTTTCAAATATATTTAAAAGATGTTTTGTGATCACGGATCTATCCACATCAAACAATCCCGCCATTTTCTTCTGTGTCAGCCATACATTCTCATTGCGGATAAATACTTCCACTTTCATTTCCCCATTTGGCGAACGATACAACAAAAACTCTGTAACTCCTTCAGGCGCAGCCACTTCTTTCTTCATGGTATATCTAGTTGCCGAACCCCTATATAAACTCTATCCGCACTTGTCCAGTGACCAGTGGCTTTTTTGAATTTAATAAGAGATTCGTTTCCACTGGAACTAGAGCATAATAATTATGTACTTATGGGTTCGGCTAGTCGCCTCAATACCCTCATTTTTC
>CAYSCV010000097.1:0-4263 GCA_964429715.1 uncultured Methanosarcinales archaeon | reverse complement strand
TTTGATAAATTAATTATCAAAAAATGTCAAAATCCCTATTTTGCAAAGTTCTCTACACAATTTGTGTACAGTTGAAATTGATAGCTGAAGATGGTAAATTAAGAGAAACTGATTGTGCTAATACGGAAGGACTTTTTAGGATAATTCAAGCAATTCCTTCGAAAAAGGCGGAACCATTCAAGCTCTGGCTAGCGAAAATCGGCTATGAGCGAATGCAGGAGATTGAGAATCCGGAATTGGCGCAGAAGCGGATGAGGGATTTGTATCGGCAGAAAGGATATTCTGACAGCTGGATTGAGAAGCGAGTTAGGGGAATTGCGATACGAGATGAATTAACAGAAGAATGGAAGAACAGAGAGGTAGGAGCGGAACGGGAATATGCAATTCTTACGGCGGAGATTAGTAAAGCAACGTTTGGGATGACGCCGAGTGAATATAAAGAATTCAAAGGGTTGAAACAAGAAAATCTGAGAGACCATATGGACGATTTAGAATTAATTTTTACGATGTTAGGTGAAGCGTCTACTACCCGAATTGCGAAAGATAAAGATGTGCAAGGGTTTGTTGAAAATAACGAAAACTCGCCACTCGCACCAATGGTGCGAGAAATGAGTTAGTCTAAAAAAAAATAAAAAAAGAGGTGAGACTATGTTTGATGTATTAATGCAGGAAATGAAGAGTAAGAATTTTTCGCCACGAACGATAGAGTTATATGTGCAATATAATAGGGATTTTTACAACTTTATTAAGAAAAATCCGAGAGATGTAGCTGGCGCAGATATACGATATTATATATTTCATTTGCTAGGCAAGCAGTATTCTAGTTCAACGATTGAAATTATTCAAAATGCGTTGAAGATGTATTTGCAGTGTATTCACAAGAGAACGAATGGAGTTGAGGAGGAAGTGGTGAAAGCGCGCGATGTGCCGACGAAAAAAGAGGTACATAAGATGCTTGAGATAACAAAGAGTCCAAAGCATAAAATTATGATGGATTTGATGTATTCATTGAAGATATCAGCAGGGGAATTGGTTAAAGTGAAAATAGGAGATATTGATCTCAATCAAAAGGTGTTGAGGTTGAAAACAAAGAATGTTATGTTGTCTGATGAGATGGTTGAGCAAATCAAACTGTATTTGCGTGGGCGTCCGTATCAGAGTGAATATTTGTTTGCGTCGCATGAAGGGCATATCACTCAGACTAGAGTTGAGAAGATTGTGAATACGGCGTGTTATGGAGCACGAGTGCAAGCGCATGCTTGGGGGTTAGAGGAGAGGAGAGTGGAGATGGGAATGGAAGTGTAGAAGAATTTATTCAGTATTGAAAAGCGAGGGTAGAGGATATAATACTTTATATTGAAGGCACTAATTAATCGAATATAATACTTAGCGCTTTCAGATAATAGTTAACGCATTAAATGTTTGGATATTTAGTGCGTTAACTATAAATAATATTAGTTATATTTTTATTTTATGCAAATCCAACGAGTCAAGTATAAAGAGATTGAACAAGTGCCGCAGTTGCAGATAGCGAAAACGTTTAAGCAGGAGTTTGCGGGTTCGGCACCTGCACCGTTTATTGGGCGAATGGGATATCCGAATGTGAATGTTGGTTTTTTGAGTCCACAATTTTCAGGAGATACATCACATTATGATGCACCGCGGTTATGGTCGAAAGGGAAATTTTCGATTGGGCAAGTAGCAACAATGAGGTATGGATTGGTGAATTCGCGAACGCAAGCTAATATTAAAGAGTTGTATAAACATAATCGACAAATTGAAATTATTCAAGAGGTGGGGATGGCTTCTAAACCCGTGGAGTTAGAAGTGGCGTTGATGAAGATGCCGCGATTGCATTTAACACAGGAGACGGCGATTACGCCGTTTGGGCCAGGAAGTGAGTTGCGCAAAGCTCGCATTACAGCAAATACGAAAGTGGATAATAGAGTTGAGAGAGTGGTAGCTGATACGGATTTGAAAGCGATGGAAGGTGTGAAAGAGTTGTATAAAAGAGGTATTGAGGAGAATCAGTTGATGAAATTGATTTCGGTGGGAACGCTGGGATTAGGGAAGAATAGGAAGTTAGTGCCGACGCGATGGAGTATTACGGCAGTGGATGATATGTTGGGAAAGGAAAGAATTGAGGAGATTAAACAATATGCAATTAGGGGAGATTTTCGAGTGCATTTTAGGGGTTATTTTGGAAATTATTATTTGGTGTTATTTTTTCCAGAGACGTGGAGTTATGAATTATTTGAGACATATCTTGAAACGCCAGTGAATCCATGGTCAAAGAGCGGGTATGTGTATTCAACGGATTATGAGGATTATTCTGGACGAAAAACGTATGCGGAGGAAACAGCAGGAGGGTATTATGCGTGTAGATTTCCGATTGTTGAGAAGTTGCAGGAGATGAAACGGCAAGCAGGGGTGTTAGCGTTACGGTTTATCTCTTCTGAGTATACAATACCATTAGGTGTGTGGGTGTGTCGAGAAGCGACGCGCAAGGCACTTGCAGAGAAGCCAGTATTGTTTTGCTCTGAAGAATTGATGTTGCAGTATGCGCGAGAGCTGATAAAAAGAAAGTTTGGGTTTGAGATTGATTTTTTGCTTAAGCAGAGTCAGTTGCTTAAGAATAAGAAGGAGCAGAAGAAGCTGAGGGAGTTTTTGTGAATTTTGAAGTTGTATTTTTATGTTTGGAGTGTCTCCATAGGAAATATTTTGTTGGGAAAAATTCTTTTTTTTGGAAATAAAGCTTAATTTATGCTTCCTTTTTGAATATGATTTTTACTTTTTTTTGAAATGAACAATCTTTAAATACTAGCTGTTTCTTCTTTTATTTTTACAAAAAAGGGGTGGTGTCTAGATGAATATCGATGAAGAGTTTGAGCAATTTGTGAAGTTGAATTACCATAAGTTAACGGATAATGAACGAGAATTATGCAAAAAAATGGGCATCATGGCGGGGAATTGAGGATTCTGGAGTTCTATTTCATTTTTTTTTATTTTTGATTTGTGTTGAGAAGTTTTGTGAGAGGGGGAAGAGAGTAGGAATCCAAGGATTAAAAAAGTAAGTATTTCTTTAAGAATTGGGTGATGATTTAGGCTTGCAACTGAGGAGCTTTGCCATTACTTTTGCAGAGAAGGTTATATATCACTTCGCTTTTTCCGGTTCTAATTTCGTCAGCAGTCAAGCCGTTAAGTTCATGAGGGAACACAAGCCATTTATCTGTTTCATGAATATAAAAATTTGGTTTTCTTGCGGTTACGTTTTTTGTTGGTTTATAATATATGGTTGCGACGTGAATTTGAGGGAGATTTTTACGCATTTTTTTTTCTAGTTCGTCAATAACGGCTTTGATGGTTAATCCTGTGTCGTAGACGTCGTCAACTAATAATAAGCGGTCTTCAGTATTCATGCGTGAAACGAGGTAATCTAAGCCATGAACCCGGGTTTGAGAGAGGGCATCATCAATTCCGGTGTAGCGAGAAGTGCGAATGGAGATGTGATCGTTTTCTATTTTGTGATAGGCTAAGTATTCTTGGACGGCAACGCCAACAGGTGTGCCACCGCGCCATAAGCCTACTAAGAAATTAGGGTTATAATTGGATTCGAGGACTTGTTTTCCTAGGCGGTAGGAGTCTTCGAGTAGTTGTTGAGCAGGAATAAAGACTTTATCAACCATGAGTCAGTGAGATTTTATTTGGTTTAAATAGATTTAGATTGTAAAAGACATATATTTTATAATTATTAGATGTGTGAGTAGTGATGGAGATTTAATCAAAATAACGCGGGTCGTCTGAGCGTACGGTGATTTCTTTTTTTTCTTTGACAAAACGAGATGGTTCTTTTTTTGTAAATGATTGATTTGAGGAGAATGAAGATGATAGGGATGGGGGTAGTGGGGATGGAGATATTTTTGGGGCAGATATTTCTTTTTTTGGCTGGAGGTTTTTAAATTCCATGCCTTTAGTGAAATTAATATTGCCGCATTTGATACAATTAAAGTAGGGGCCGAATTTACCGGTGCGTTGTTCGAGCCAAGAGCCACACAAACAACGGATTTCTTCCATGAGAGATTGAGTGTGTTGCGGGCAGACTTCGACGTCTTGAGAATTTTTATGGGTGGCGCGTTTAAAATTGGACATGATAGAAGAGGAATTCCTCTTTACAAAAGAGATTCAAATGGAGAAGAAGTAATAACGAAATCAAAAAAAGAGATTTTGAAAATCAAAAATTCAAGAAAAATAAAAGAAGTTCAA
>CAYSCV010000096.1:0-4473 GCA_964429715.1 uncultured Methanosarcinales archaeon | reverse complement strand
TACACGAATCAAGCCATGTATCAAATATGGTACGATCGCCCGATTCATACGCTTCCACTCGCGCCAAAATATTTTCTTTGAATGTCAACGGTGAGGTACCTCTCTTGCGCAGTGCCTCAACACCAAGAGCGTATGTGGAAGTTTGAGGCATCAGAAGATATTTGCCGGCGATGAGTGCATCTGGTGTTGATGTTTTTGGTGTTGCTGCTCGTGGTGGCGTTCGCACATCAGGATCCACACGTGGTGGCGTTCTCACGGTTGGTTTTGGCGTATGTACAGATGCTGGAGCAACACGTACTGTCGCATCAACAGAACCCGCCTGTTGAGTTAAATGTGCAGATAATTGTGTTCGTAATTCCTGAATCTCTTGTTGTTGACGTTCCATTTCGGGCACAAGTGCTTCCAACATATCTTTATAGTCATTGTGACCATTCTGCATGGCGGCAAGCCAGGTTGGTATTTGTGAAGGTTGCTGAATTAATTGGGTATATGCACCATTCACAAGAACAGATAAATCATGATCACCACCACGATCTGGGTGGACATGTAATTGATTTAACCGAACATAACTTTTAAGATACTCATCAAGCTTTCCATGTGCATGTAAATAGGTCACTAATTCTTTCTTGAGTCCAAGTTGATCAAATGGATTACTATCTGACATCGTTATCTTGGGAGAAATCCGCGAATAGCAGCCGCTTCATCATTTCCTAAAGTTTTCAAATAATTTGCAAGTGCCAAAGGTGATTGCGTTTTTTTTGCCAATGCAATTAACAATTGCGGCAGGACATCAACCATATCTCCAAGCGGAATATGAAACTCTTTGCCATTGTTTGAAACAAGTCTTCGTTGCCGATTATAATTCTGCGGCTCACACCCAACAAAATAAAAACCATCAACCAACGTTTTAAGTGCATTAAACGCCGCTTTATAGTCCACACCGCAAGACGCTGTATCTTCTATGCCATGCGGATAGGAATCCCCGATTAAGACGACCGCACGTTTGCGACCAATGGATTCTTTGGGAATACGTTGGGCTAACGCAAGAGCGGCACACTCGTATGCTTCAGGTTCATCTCCGCCATTTGTCATGACAATACTTTCTAAAGCGCCACGGATTTCAGCGGGAGTAGAACTTAACCCATATAGTTGTAAATAGTCTGGTCCATCACAATGGTCGCCAACGCCATTGATGGAAATGCGAACATCGTTTTTGTCGGTTAGTAATTCGCGATTGACGAGATCGATGTTCTCTTTCACTGTTGTAATATAGGATTCCATGCTACCAGTGGTGTCCATCATTAAATACAAATCTAAACCTTGTGGTTGATAGATAGGTTGTGCCGTACCTGTTAATCGTGGTGCTGTGGTTGCTCCCGCAGAGCCAAGTAACCCTTTTGCTCGGGATAATACGTCGTCTGTCATAATAGTGTACCTCGGATTGATTTTTAATGGTAAAAAGCGCTGGTGTTTATAAATATTTTGGTTATTTTGTTACTTTTTAGTGGTATCCTATTTTGTGAAACGGTGGGTTTGGAATATTTTTTAATCCCAATATTAATATAAAGCGGTGTTGTTTTAGGATTCTATGGGTCTGCAATTCAAAGAATTAGTGGTAAAGAAAGAGATTAGTATTGCTGAATTGAAAGGAAAAGTGTTAGCGGTTGATGCAATGAACATGCTCTATCAGTTTCTGACAACGATACGCGGACCAGATGGTTCTCCGCTTACGGATAAGAATGGGCAGGTGACGTCGCATTTGATTGGGTTGTTTAGCCGCACGACGTCGCTGATGGAGTCGGGGTTGAAATTGGTGTTTGTATTTGATGGCAAAGCACCGGATTTGAAACAGAAAACGTGGGAGAAACGTTCAGCGATTAAGCAAGATGCAGCACTGAAGTTTGATGGGGCAAAGGAGTTAGGTGATCTTGATGAAATGAAGAAGTTTGCAGCACGAACAGCGGTGTTGACGCGCGAGATGCGAGAGGAAGCACAGAAGTTGATTCGAGCGTTAGGATTACCGATTATACAAGCACCCTCAGAGGGGGAAGCGCAGACGGCGTATATGGTGAAGATGGGGAAAGCATATGCGTCGATTTCACAGGATTATGATAATTTGATTTTTGGCTGTCCGACGTTGATTCGAAATCTGTCAATTGAAGGAAAACGAAAGAAAGCGGGAAAATTGGGATTTGTGACGGTGAAACCGGAAGTGATTTTGTTGAAAGATGTGTTAGAGCATTTGAAATTGACACAAGATCAATTGATTACACTTGCGATTTTAGTGGGTACAGATTATAATCCAGGCGGGGTGAAAGGAATTGGACCGAAAACGGGATTGAAACTGGTTCGAGAGGAGACTAATTTGCCGGGATTATTTGCTAAAGTAGAATGGGCGAAATATTTTCCTGATCTGTCATGGCAGCAGATTTATGATACGATTAAACAGATACCTGTAACAGACGATTATACATTAGAATGGAAAGCAGTTGATGAGAAAGAGTTGTATCATCTGTTGGTAGATCAGCATGATTTTTCGATTGATAGAGTGAAGAGCAAAATTGAGAAATTGAAAGAAGTGAATAAGAGTTTAGAGCAGAAAGGGTTGAATGCGTTTATGTAGTTTGTTTATGTAAATGAGAGATAATTTGACGTTGGGTGGGGAGTAATATGGCAAATATCGAAGTGGAAGTGCGCAGTTTTGTCAGCAAAGAACAGTATGATTCGTTGTTGGACTTTTTTAAAAGGGAGGGGCAATTGCTCACAGAAAATTCGCAAGAAACGTTTTATTTTTCAGGGGAGCAGGATTTACGTATTCAACAAAATAATTTTTATGCGAAAGTGTGGCTGAAGAAAGGGAAATTACATGATGCGCATCGCGAAGAGATTGAGATTCATGTTGAACGCAAGGATTTTGAGGTGCTTGGGCAGTTGTTTTTGACGTTAGGATATACGGTTTCTATCAAATGGTTTCGCCATCGCATTGAGTTTTCTTGGGAAGGGGTTACGGTGTGTCTGGATCATACGAAAGGGTACGGATATATTGTTGAGTTGGAGAAGATGTGTACGGATTCGGAGAAGGAAAGAGAGTATGCTGTGCTGTTGCAGAAATTACAATCATTGGGGATCGCTTTAACACCAAAAGAGGAATTTGAGGCTAAATTTAAGTATTATAAAGAGAATTGGCAGAGGTTAGTTGAGGAATAGCAAGAATAAAGTGAGATTTGGGAGATAAACCATAATTATTCTCGTTACATTTATATAACGTCTTTGTCTTCTTAAGAAAGATATGTTAGCTGCACAAACGGAATTGAAATATGCACAAAAAGTAAAAGAGTTTATCCGACAGAAAGATCTTTTTAATCTAGATTATTTGTTAGTAAAAGAGTTAGGGTTGATTTATTTTCCGATTGTGAAAAAGATGAAGATTCCGCATGCTCTTGTTGTTGATACGAAATTTACGTTTCCACAGAAGCCAAAGGAATTAACGATTGAGGATGTGTTGAAAGACAAATTGACGACAGCGGAATTGGCGTTGATTCCACGATCGCAAGAGGTGATTGGAGCTATTTTAATTTTAGAGATTCCACCGGAATTAGAGAAGAAGCAGAGAGTGATTGCGGAAGGATATTTGAAGATTAATAAGTCTATTCAGACGGTTGTGAGAAAAGAGGATATTCATACAGGACAGTTTCGTACGCGAACAGTGCAAGTTCTTGCGGGAAAAAATCAGAAAGAGGCAGTGCATTTAGAGAATGGAGTGAAGGTGAAGTTGCATTTAGATAAGGTGTATTTTTCAGCGCGATCTGGGCATGAACGGTTGCGGATTGCGCAGTTGGTGAAGAAAGATGAGAGAGTGCTTGTGATGTTTTCGGGAGCGGCACCATTTCCACTTACTATTGCGCATAATTCTTCCGCGAAAGAAGTGTATGGAATTGAGATGAATCCACATGCGCATATTTATGCGGCAGAGAATGTAGCTGAGAATAAATTGCAGGATAGAATTGTGCTTCGAGAGGGGGATGTGAGGTTGGTTATGCCAACTATTAAAGGAACATTTGATAGGATCGTTATGCCACTGCCCAAGACGAGTGAGGAGTTTTTGCCATTGGCGTTGACGAAGACACACAAAGGTTCGATGATTCATTTGTATGCTTTTTTGGAAGAGAAAGAGGTAATGAGATATAAGAAGAAAATTAAAGTGTTGTGTGGAAAACATAAAGTTAAAATTGTGCGCGTGGTCAAATGTGGACAGTTCTCACCACGAGTGTTTCGAATGTGTTTTGATATTAAAGTGTTGAATTAAATAATTTCTTGAAAAACGAAATAGAAAATTAAAAAAAGATAAAGAAAAAAACAAGAAAAATTAATATTCTTCTTGTTGTTGCGGTTCTTGATTCTCGCTTTGGTCTTCTTCAGTAGCTGGAGCTTCAGATCCGCGCGGGCTACGTTGCGGAGCTAATCCTAAATCGG
>CAYSCV010000095.1:0-4557 GCA_964429715.1 uncultured Methanosarcinales archaeon | reverse complement strand
TACCACAATATAATGTTACTAACAAATTATGGCAGAGTCAAGTAAAACTAATTTAGCAAGGAAAGTTAAACAGCTTCGGGAGAAGCTGGGTTTGTCGCAGGAAAAACTGGCTCGTCTGGCCGATGTTTCAAATAATACAATTATCAACATTGAAGCTGGAAAACAGGATAACCCGACTATTGATACACTAAAGAAAGTTTCAAAAGCATTAAATGTATCAGTCGAGGATTTAATTTAAATACTATGGAAGGCGAAAAATACAATTTAGGGAAAGCTCAAGAGGAAGCAGACAAACTGCGCAAGAAGGTTGAAGCTGGCGATGCTCCAAATTATGGAGAGGCAGAAAAACTTGTAGAGCAAGAAACGAAAAAGAAAGAGGAGATTGCTTCACAAGTTGGTTTAAAAATAGACAGTAAACTTGTTGAGGCTTTGGGTTCTTTGGACAAAGATGAACGAGATAATATTATTGCCACCCTCTCCGACCAAGCACAATTTTTCAAACAAGGAACATATGATGAATCTCGAGAGACACTTTCCAAAATATTTTCTGCACTCAACAACGAAGCAATCGCGACTCGCATCAAAACGCCAGAGGATTTTCGTCGCTACGCCGACAAAGTGATGGAGATGGCAAAATTGCACATGAATTTAGACAAGGATGGAAAACCGAGCGAGTCATATTATCCAACAGGGGCAAAAAAAGGAATTGAATCGACCATTTCAGCAGTTGTTGCACTTTCGCGAGGTGATTTTGACCACGATTTAGACACAATGTTACAAATGATCCGAGACAATCCTGCGAATGAAAGAAGTGTCATCCAAACACTCTCACAATTGCGTGGCCTCATTCGCACGAGCGAAGATCTTGAGCGCGTCGGGCAATTCGTTAAACGATTGTCGGAGCATGGTTTCAGCGCGCAAAGTCAATTAGCAGAAGTTTTTGGCAATCAGTTCGGTGTTGAAGGAAAATATATTAGTGGTCAAGGATACGAACGGCTACCAGACAAAAAGTTTTCTGCATGGCAAGAAACTATCACTGACAGCAAAAAACTTGATGACGCACTTTCGGTCATGGAGTCGGCGTTCACTCATGGAGCAAATCCGGAAGTGTTTGTGAATGGTATTGGTCGTCGTTTCGTCAAAGAATCAACGCCAGAACAATTACGACAATTAGAGGAACACATCGCCACCCTCTCCGACCAAGCACAATTTTTCAAACAAGGAACATATGATGAATCTCGAGAGACACTTTCCAAAATATTTTCTGCACTCAACAACGAAGCAATCGCGACTCGCATCAAAACGCCAGAGGATTTTCGTCGCTACGCCGACAAAGTGATGGAGATGGCAAAATTGCACATGAATTTAGACAAGGATGGAAAACCGAGCGAGTCATATTATCCAACAGGGGCAAAAAAAGGAATTGAATCGACCATTTCAGCAGTTGTTGCACTTTCGCGAGGTGATTTTGACCACGATTTAGACACAATGTTACAAATGATCCGAGACAATCCTGCGAATGAAAGAAGTGTCATCCAAACACTCTCACAATTGCGTGGCCTCATTCGCACGAGCGAAGATCTTGAGCGCGTCGGGCAATTCGTTAAACGATTGTCGGAGCATGGTTTCAGCGCGCAAAGTCAATTAGCAGAAGTTTTTGGCAATCAGTTCGGTGTTGAAGGAAAATATATTAGTGGTCAAGGATACGAACGGCTACCAGACAAAAAGTTTTCTGCATGGCAAGAAACTATCACTGACAGCAAAAAACTTGATGACGCACTTTCGGTCATGGAGTCGGCGTTCACTCATGGAGCAAATCCGGAAGTGTTTGTGAAAAAACTAAATGGAATGAGTATAGGAGAAAGGAATCAATTTTTGGACTTATCTAAAAAATTTGCGACAAAAGATATTCCACCACAATTTGTAGCGGACAATTTAGCATTATTGCAAAATTGTGATTTTCAAAAAGACGGACTCGCCATATTCACCACCTTTGAAGCACAGAAAAAGGGGCTAGAATATTGTGTACAAGTTTGGAAACAAAATCCACAGAATATAGAAAATATTGCGAAGTTTTTCAATGAGGCGTTATCTTCTGAAATCAAAACGACAAGCAAAAAAGAATATAACGTCGGCAATATCAAAGGACTTTCCATTGATGAATTGGCTGATATTCAAGAAAATGTTGATGAGGAATTGGGTAGTGCAAAAGAAATAGTTAAGCCAAACGAGAAACTCCGTGCCTACGCCCCCAAACTTTTACAATCCGCACTTAGCGAGCTATATGAAAACAAAAATTTTGGAGCAATCGCTAAAATTCAGGAATCTATTGGTGGTTCTGCGGAAGCAGTATCGGCATTAGATCAAGCAAAAGCAAACACTCTTACTCAAAATGACCTCATCAAATTTATTCCGTCTCTTGGCGGAGCAGAGGCGGGCGAACTTTTTCCGATAACATTTGGCAAAGCCAAAGAAATGATTTTCGCTAAATTGGCGACAGATCAAGATTTAGCTGATTACTTTGTTGAAAATCTTGATAAATACTATCAACAGCCGTGGGTAGCGGAAAATGTTGCAAAAGCAATTCAGCAATATTCGGTAGCTCAAAAATTTATCTATGCAGTCGAAAACGACCAAACAACTTGGAAAAACGAAACTTGGGTTGTTGATATTTTCGCAAAAGCAAAAGTTATAGTTGAAGAACACCAAAAACAGTTTGATCAAGATGATGACGGGCAAGACAGTTATGGATACAGTCATGGGAACGAAGGATTTAGTGAAACCGACCCATTTGAAAATCATCCGTGGCGCTTTGGCGGACGACAAATCAGAATTGCGTCAGCAATTTCAGAACTGATGTCGGGTAAAACAAATGTTCAAGGGTTAAAGGAACTCGGAATCAATGGCAAGGAATTTTCCCCTTTACTTGCGGAAGCAAACGAGAAAGTAAATACTGCTTATCAAAATTTTCTTGAACAAATTCGCTCCAATACCGCTATCAAAGACGAGGATAAGCAAGCATTGCTCAATCCCGAATCTAGCTCGGTCAAAATGACTTCGTTGCTCAATAATATCCGCTCATTCGTTGCTAGATATTTTGTGCAAAGTGTTGAGGGAGATGTTACGCGACTTTCAGAAATTGGAAATTTGAGCAATGACCTTGATCGAATTTTAGCCGAAGGATTCAGGCGATATATTAAAATCCATGAGGTTGATGTTCCACTTTACGACAAACTTTATGAAGAATTTGATACCTTGCGAGAAACAGGACGCAGTCCTCTTGAAGTGTATTTAGGTCGTGATGGCATCTACGCATATATCGGCAGACACGCACAAGATGTGGCTCGTCGCAGAAAGCTCGGACTTGAAGGAAGGAAAAAATTAAAAGAGATGGGCGAAGTGGTAGAAATTCATCCGCAATATACTGTTTATCCTCGTTACTTCCGCGATAATATAAATCAAGAAACCAAGCGACAATTTTTGGAACAGGAAGGAATCAGTCCTGACGCAGACCCGCTTTTTTATGATACCGGATACACGGGCACTATTCCCGAACAAATAATGAAAGTGATGGATTTTTCGCAGGAAGACATTGAGAGGAGAATCCGACTCCTTTCTGCTCCCTCTGTTCATCGTCGTGTCAAAGGTATTTCCGAAAACGCTCGATCAGAAATTATTGAGTACATAGAACATAATGCAAAAACAGAAAATACAGCGGAAGGACTAATTATCGATAAGAAAACTGGAAAAATTCGCCACATTGCAAAACCAACCAACCCCGAAGAACAATTTTATTTCATGATGGTAAAGCAAGCGGTAGCTCGTCATTATTGGCTTCAAGAACAATTACACCATGAACCATCGGGAAATGTGAACCTTGATTCTGAACATTACACCATTCGCATACGACAAGAATATGCAAAATTGCTTCCTTCGGACTTTATGCAAAATCCGAAAGAATTTTTGACACAGCATGGTGAAATGTTGAAAGGTAGTAAAGGCGAAGGAGAATACCCCGATGAAGAAGTTGTGTTGTTCAAAATGACCGATGGGACGGAAATTGTGGCAAAGAAAATCGAACTTCGCAAAGCGAAGGAAGCACGCAAAGAATTTTCCATTCTCATTTCTGCTAAAAAAGCTGGTTTGCCAACCGCCGAACCCGTCGGTTTCCTGTCCGGCAAAGAAGATACTGACGGCAGTTATCTCTTGATGAAAAAAATTGAGGGTATATCCGGAAGAAATTTTGATAAATATCTAAGAGACTCTGGTAAATTCACGGAGGAGAAAATCAAGAGTATCCTGCAACAAGTTGCACAGAAAAATAAAGAAATGGCGGAGCTATTCAGGACAACACTTAAAATTGACAAGCGTTGGAGAATTAAGGATACTATCATTGAATTGAATGAAGAAACTGGAGAAGTTGAAAATGTCATTCCGATTGATTGGGAACGAGCGCAAAATTTTAACCCTGCCACACCAAAAGAAATAGACGAAATAACATAAGCCCGCCGAAACCCCCGCCCGAATTTCGCCAAAAGAAATCAGCGGAGCAAATGG
>CAYSCV010000094.1:0-4568 GCA_964429715.1 uncultured Methanosarcinales archaeon | reverse complement strand
CTGCTGAATGGGAAAGACAGGATGCGATTTGGTTGAGCTGGCCGCATAATAGGGAATGGTGGGGGGAGGAGGTTTCTACGGTGGAGCAGAGTTATGGTCGTTGGGTTGAAGCGTTATCTGCAGGTCAAGAAGTGAATCTTTTAGTTCCTAATAAAAAAGTAAAAGAAAGAGCGTGTGAAGTGTTGAAAGATTATACTGTTTTGAAAGAGAACTTACATTTTTATCCTATTAAAACCGGAGAGATTTATATTCGTGATTATGGGCCAACATTTGTGGTAAATGATATTACAAAAAGGAAGGCGATGGTGAGTTGGGAGTTTAATGCGTGGGGAGCGAAGTATGAACATTCTCTTCGTGATACAATTGTTCCAGATAAAATGAATAAATATTTGAAATTACCTGTGTTTAAGCCGGGAATTGTTATGGAGGGGGGAGCGCTTGATGTGAATGGATGCGGATGTGTGTTAACAACGGAGTCGGTGTTGTTGAATCCAAATAGAAATCCGCATTTGAGCAAGAAAGATTTGGAGAGGTATTTGTGTGATTATTTAGGGGTGTCAACTGTGTTATGGTTGAATGAAGGGTTATTTGGTGATGATACGGATGGGCATATTGATGATATTGCGCGATTTGTGAATCCGACAACGGTGTTATGCGCATTTGAAGAGGACCCGCAGGATGTTAATTTTTCAAGACTATTTGAAAATTATCGTCGTTTAGTTGGGATGAGAGATCAAGATGGCAATTTATTGCATGTGATTCGTGTGCCGATGGCGAAAGTGGAAGCAGAGGAGCATCTACATACGGGTTCTGCACGCAAGCCTGCCAGTTATTTGAATTTTTATATTGGAAATGATACAGTTGTTGTCCCAACCTTTCAGCATGAGAATGATACTCGGGCGTTAGAAATCATTCAACAGCATTTTCAGGGTCGTAGGGTGAGGGGTATTGATTGTGTTGATATGGTGAAAGATGGAGGAACGTTACATTGTGCAAGTCAACAGGAACCATCGCTAAGAAAAATTTAAATATTTTTATAATTTAATTTATATTTATTGATCTAATCTTCGTTTAATAAGATGGGGAAGCTGCATTGCGGCAAGGTGTATTTCTGGTGTGTACCATTCTAATACTTCTAGATTGAGATGTTTTGTTTTTTCTTGCAATTCTGGCAGATTAAGATTAAGGAATGCGAAAGGATTTCTAGATGCAGAGACAAATGTAAAATAACCACCATGATAGGTCGGAATAGCGGAGACTAAACCGTGTACTGAACCCTCTTTAAATATTTCTTTTAATTGTTTGTAGTGGGTAGGCATTTCTTCTGGTTGATATAAACTTGAACCGGTTTGGCGAATCGTGACACCGTTGTCGGTTAAAAGGTCATGGATGTTTTGGTAGAATTCGTCTCGAAAAAGAGAGATGGCAACGCCTTGAGGGTCAGGTGAATCAATGACAATGACGTCGTACTTTTTTTTCTGGGCTAGTTTTTCTTTGACGTATACTGCGCCATCGGCAATAGTAAGGTTGACGCGCGGATCGTCAAATGAGCCGTTGGGAAGGGAAGGCATATATTGTTTCATGATTTTTATGATGGTTTCATCTATGTCGACAACGTCGATTTCTTTCAAAGAGGCATATTTTACGGCTTCTCTTAATGTACCACCATCACAGCCAATGAGAAGAATATTTTTTGGGGGTGTGGGATGAGTGTTTATTGGACAATGGATGATTGGTTCGTGATAGTAGGAGTTTTCTCTTTCGGTTGTTTGAATGGCGTCATCGATGGTTAATACGCGACCATATTGTGGAGTTTCTAAAACTAGAATTTTTTGAAGAGTGTTGCCTTGATTGTCTTTACTTGTTTGATCAAATAAGACTTCTGTTACTTTAAATGATAATGAGACGTTGGGAAAAAGTCCTTCTTGGAACCAGGTTTCGTTGTCTTTTGTGATTAATGGCATGTGTTTGGTTGCGGGGTGGTTATTTATGAATATTGTTGTTTGGAAGTATATAGGATTTTAGTGGTGGGAAACCATTGAAACAGATGGAGGAGTAGGTTTGCGTGTACGCGCCGGTTGTGAGGATGTATAGTTTATCGCCACTTTTGAGGTCGAGCGGAAGCTGGTATTTGAATTTTTCATACATGATGTCGTAACTGTCACAAGTTGGGCCGGCAAGGAAGACTTCACCGGTTTCAATTTCAGCTGTGGGGTTGTCGAGATATCTTTCGATGAAAATGGGGTATTTTAAAGATTCGTCTAATGTTTCAATCAAGCCGCCAAATTTGCCAATGTCGAGGAAAACCCAGCGTGTGGTGTCATAGGGTGATTTTGTTGCGACGTTGATGACTTCGCTTATAATTACACCACTATCTCCTGTGATGGAACGGCCGGGTTCAACAATGATTTCGGGAATTTTTCTGAAGTGTTTTTGAAGATATAATTTTACTCCGTTGGCATATTCTTGGATAGTTGGGGTTGGGTGAATGTAATGTGCGGGAAAACCGCCGCCAATGTCGATGGCTTCTAAATTTATGCCTTGTTGGGCAACTTGTTCGAAAAGATTTTTGGTAATAGAGAGAAAATTATCCCACTCTGATATGTTTCGTTGTTGAGAGCCAACGTGAAATGAAATTCCGTAAGGATGCAAGCCTAATTCTTTTGCTTGAAGTATGAGATTATATATCATATCAGGATGGGCACCGAATTTTCGCGAGAGGGGCCAATCAGCAAATGAGCCAGAGCCTTCGGAAATGATACGAAAGATTATATTTGAACCAGGGGCGTTATCTGCGAGATGTTGTACATCAGCTTGTGAATCGGTTGTGAATAAACGGATACCATGCTGATAGGCGTAGGCGATGTCTTTGGGTTTTTTGATAGTGTTGCCGAAACTCATACGGTTGGGGGAAATATTTTGTTGAAATAATTGGTTCATTTCATAGGTTGAGGCGATGTCAAAATTGGAGCCTTTTTGATGAAGTACGCTGATTACTTCTTCTAGAGGGTTTGCTTTTATAGCATAGTAGATTTTGGCAAAAGGAAGGTTAGTTTGGAGTTCTTCATATTTTCGGGCAATGGTTTCGAGGTTAATGAGTAAGAAAGGGGTTTCTTTGTCTTTTGAGAATGTTTTGATGTGCTGCAGTTGTGTTGGAGTGAGGAAGTTGTAGATGGTTTTGGTCATATTTTTTGTTTAATTCATGAGATAATTATTAAAAGTATGTTTACTACTTGTTAGTGATTATTTTAGGAAAGATTTATAAACTAGTGAATATTTTTAGGGTTTATGTATAACTCTTACGATTCGGATAAAGTACTGCGAACAACACCAAAGAAGTCGTTAGAGGATAGTCTTCTTGATACAACTTATTCATTTTTGTCTAATAGTATACATTACGCAGTACCTGTGGCGGCAGGGTTAATGATCGGAAGTGGGATTTTATCTGAGAATAAATCAATAGCGGCGGGTGTTGTTACGGCGGCATGTAGCGGTTATATTCAATATTTTAATTATATTAATGATTTTAATCATAGCATTGGTGATTCTGAAATAAGTGATGGTTTGAAAGATGAATTGCGATTAAGAGGAGCAATTGGGGTTCTTCGTGGTGTGATTGAAGGTGGAGTTCTTCTTGTTGCTAGTGATTATGCAGCGACTTATTTTCAACGAGCATGTGATTTGGTGAAGTAGTTTTTTATTACCGTATGGGTCTAATACCCCTTTGCTTTGCAACGACGTATTAAAGTGATTATTGAGATACCCAGCAGCTCTGCTGCGATTGGGAGTTTCATTTCTTTTGATTGATTTTTGGTAATTTGAATAAAAACATTTATGTACTTCTAAATAAACATTTTTTATATGGGTGATAGAGTGAATATGGTTCATAGACAAAAAGTATTATTGTTAATTCTAGATGGCTGGGGTTATCGAGCGGAGAGTAGAGGGAATGCGATTGCGCTGGCTAAAACTCCGGTGTTTGATTTGTTATGGAAGAAGTATCCACATGCGTTGCTTTCGGCTTCGGGGCAAGCGGTAGGTTTGCCTCAAGGTTATATGGGGAATTCGGAAGTGGGGCATTTGACGATTGGGGCAGGTAGAGTAATGGATACGGATTTTGTGCGAATAGATAGGGCGATTAAAACGGGGGCGTTTTTTAAGGATAAGGCGTTACTTGAGGCGATTGAACATGCGAAAAGGAATAAGACGAAGCTGCATTTGTTGGGTTTGTTGAGTGATTCTGGGGTGCATTCACATATCTCTCATTTATTTGCGTTGTTGAAAATGGCAAAGATGTATGGTGTGAAAGAAGTATATGTGCATGCGATACTCGATGGACGAGATACACCACCTAAATCGGCGAAGAAATATGTAAAAATGTTGCTTGATGAGATGAAGAAACTTGGTGTTGGTACGCTAGCAACGATGATGGGTAGATATTATGCAATGGATCGGGATAATCGCTGGAATCGTGAGCATAAAGCGTATGAATGCATGGTGCAATGTATTGGACGGCATGCGCGAGATCCATTTACAGCATTGGACTCAGCGTATTCTATGGGGGAGAC
>CAYSCV010000093.1:0-4798 GCA_964429715.1 uncultured Methanosarcinales archaeon | reverse complement strand
TTTATTACGGCGGTTGTGGCGCTGCCACTTGCGATTGCGTTTGCGATTGCGTCAGGTGTACCGCCAATCATGGGGATATATACTGCGATTATTGCGGGAGTGTTAGGGTCGTTATTTGGGGGGTCGACGTATTCAGTTACGGGACCGACGGGTGCGATGACGGTGATTATTCTTTCTGCGGTGTCAAAGTATGGTATGGAAGGGTTGATGCTCGCGGGATTCTTAGCAGGAGTGATTCAACTGATGTTTGGTATTGTGAAGTTGGGGCGGTTTGTGCAGTTTATTCCGTTGCCGGTCGTTTCGGGATTTACGGCAGGGATTGGGGCAATTATTTTTATTGGGCAGATTGCAAATGGATTGGGTTTGAAGATTGCAACACATGAACATGTATGGGAGACGATTGTAGAGATTATTCATCAAGTGGGTAGTGTGAATGTTCTTGCGATTTTTGTGACTATTGTTACCATTTTATGTTTACTGTATTTACCGTTCGTATTGACACGATTTAAAGTGCTGCGAAATCTTCCGGCATCGTTGTTTCCATTGGTATTATTTACGGGAGCAGTTATACTGTTTCAATTAACTATTCCACAAGTAGGTGAAATTCCAAGAGGATTACCACATTTCCAGATGATTAAATTTAATTTTGAATTGGTGCAGAATGTTCTGCCAGCTGCTTTTACAATTGCATTACTTGGTTCGATTGAGGCGTTGTTATGTGCAGTTGTGTGTGATGGGATGACAAATACAAAGCATAAGAGTGATCGAGAATTATTGGGGCAAGGGATTGCAAATATCGTATTGCCTTTTTTTGGCGCGATGCCGGCGACAGCGGCGATTGCGCGAAGCGGGGTAAATATCCGTGAGGGTGCAAAGACAAAATATGCAGGTGTAATTCAGGCGTTGATTTTGTTATTGATTCTATTATTTTTTGCTCCAGTTGCGCAATATATTCCCAAAGCGTTTTTAGCAGGAATTTTGATTTATGTGTCTATACGGATGATTAATATACATGAATTTAAGACAATTATAAAAATTAGCAGAGCGGAAACGATTGTGTTATTTGTGACGTTTGCATTAACGGTGTTAACAGATTTAGTATTTGCGGTGGAAGTAGGAATGGTGCTTGCGGTATTTTTACTATTTGTGCGTTTGACAAATATTATTGATATTAGTAATATGAAAGATTATCAAGAACATGATGGATTGAATGCGTTTGTGTATCGCAATGAGAAGTTAAAAGAGGTGGTAACGGTGTATACGATTCATGGGCCGTTCTTTTTTGGAGCGATGAGTGTGTTTGACAAGAAAATAAATGAACATATTGAAGTGAAAAAACCGATTATTATTCTGCGATTCAAATATGTGCCGTTTATCGATAGTACGGCGCTCGTGCGCTTGAATGATTTTATTGCCCAGCGCAAGAAAGAGAAGGGGGTTGTGTTAATTGCAGATGCGAATCCACAGGTATATAGGATGTTAAAGAATAATAAAGAATTTATGCAGTTAGTAAAAGAGAGGTATATGTTTCATAAGACAAAGGATGCACTTGATTATGTGGAGAAGAATCTGCACCATATCTTGTTGAATGGGAAGTAGAGTAGTTCTAAGAAGAGAATTGTATTACATTTACGGTTTATACCTTTCCATAGTCCTTGGAAACGCAATAGCATCTTTAATTGAATCTAAACCGCAGACCCATTTGATGACGCGTTCGACGCCGAGGCCGAAGCCGCCGTGAGGAACAGAGCCGTAACGTCTAGTGTCAAGATAGAATTCGTATTGTGCGGGGTCTTCACCTTGTTCTTTTAAGCGTTCTTTGATTTTTTCTATATCATGCTCTCGTTGCGAGCCGCCAATGATTTCGCCGTTGCCTTCGGGTGCTAAAAAGTCGCAACCTTGGACGACGTTGGGATTTTTTGGATCTTCAATCATGTAAAAAGCTTTGACTTTTTTAGGGTAATGGGTACAGATGATTGGTACGTCGTAGAGGCTTACTAATTTTTCTTCTTCGATAGTACGTAGATCTTTGCCCCATTCAACATCCATTTTACATTTGTCTTTGAGGATTTTGAGGGCATCGGTATAGGTCATTCTCACGAATGGTTTTTCGATAGTGGGGAGGAGTTTTTTCCAGTCTCGTCCGAGAATTTCTAATTCTGGTTTATGTTTGTCAAGCACGGTTTTGACAATGTGTTTGATTAATTTTTCTCCGTGGTCTTGAATGTCAGCAAATGTAGACCAGGCCATTTCCATTTCAGCGTGCCAGTATTCGGTGAGGTGACGAGAAGTTTTACTCTTCTCGGCGCGAAAACTTGGTGAGATGGTATAGATTTTTTCTAGAGCGAAGATAGCTGGTTCGGCGTATAATTGCCAACTCTGTGCTAAAAACACTTCTTTCTTGCCAAAATAATCAACGGAAAATAAATCACTGCCGCCTTCGCATTGTACAGATTGGAAAATAGGGGAGTGATATTCGTAAAAGCCAGAGGTTTTGAAGAATTCGTCAATGGCGCCAAATACTGTTGAGCGAATTTTTAAGATGGCGGTCATTTTTCGGCTTCTGAGCCAGAGGTGACGATTATCTGCCAAAAATTCAACGGATTGGTCTTTAGTAATAGGAAAAGAGTCGCTTTTGCCGACAATAGTGATTGATTCGGCTTGGAGTTCAAATCCGGTGGGAGCTCTTTTGTCTTCTTTTATTTCGCCCGTTATTTCTAATGCGGCTTCGACTTGGATTTTATCAATATCAGTCCATTGGGATTCGAATTTTGTGCGGTCAAAGACGCATTGGATAAGGTTTGTTGAGTCACGTAGGGTGATGAATTTTAATTTGTTACTTCCTCGTTCACGATGCACCCAGCCGCGAATAGAGACTTTGCCGGAGCTTTTGGACATTGCTTGTTGAATTGAGAGGTATTTTGTCATTTTTATATCCTCAAAGACCGTGATTTAAATACTTTACGCTAAATCTCTTTATTTTTTACTGCCTCGCTTTATTGTATGGTTGCGTGTGATCTGCCCCTCTCTCTTAACTCTTCTCTCCAGTTTCTTAATATCTTCTTCCGCAGGCAAATTTTCCGGTACGATATTATTTTTGGCTAAAACTCTTCTCATTTCTTGATTGTTTTTAATATGTTCACTGGTTATTCCAATTTCACTTTGTAATTCATTCTGTTTAACATTAAAATTTGTTATTTCTGTAGCAAAATTTTTTGCTGCAATCGTCACCGTAGGCAAAAAATCCGCCAAAGACCTATTGTCTGGTATCTGTAACTTCTTTTTCATCTGTTTAGTATCACTTCCGCCAAATAATGCTTCATCACCTTTGCTTCGAATTCTCGCAAAACCAGCATCATCAACTCCTCTTTCATAAATAAGTTTAGATAATTCAGTCTCAGATGCGATTAATTTATTTCTTGCATCAAAACGTTCTTGAAGCGCAATTCGTTGTTCAATTAATTCTTGTTTTCTAGTCTGTATGGCAAAATAACTTTGGGCAAACGCAATTTCCTCTTTTCGTGGGTCGCCGTTTTGCGCAATGAGATAGCAGGCATATCTTGTTAGTTGATAATCTTCTATTTCTTTTGTAGCCCCTTTAGGCATGCCTATCGTTTTCCTGACTTCAGGAAAATGATCTTCATAATTTTGTCCAGAATTGTTGCATGCCTCTCTAGCTTTTTCTATTACTAATCGAAAATTTTCCCATTTAGTATAGCCTAATAATTGTTGTAAATCACGAGCATACCAAAATTCTACGCCTTCATTTTGATTAACATATTCTTCAAATGTTTTTTGAAGTTTTGAGATTATTTCTTTCTTCATCAATCAGAATCATAGTTAAACTACTATATAAATCATATCCAGTGGGTTTTTAGATATTATTGGGAACTTTGCAAAACAGAGATTAGGCAATTTCTCTTTATGTCTACGGTTTTTCTTGCAGGTGTATACTCAATATGGCTCTTCCCGAAGGATCGGCTCGTCCTTGGAATTCCTTGCTCCAGCGAATAGCGGTTGGAGTAGAGCAGGCGATGGAGGGGCCAATGGGGACGGTTTGTGCGGCAGTTGGACTATGAAATAAACTATCGAAGATTTCACGATAGTAATATTCTTCTTTGGTAAGCGGGGTTTTAATCGGAAAACGTTTTTTGGCGTCTGTAAGCATTTGATCTGTCACTTTTTCAGAGGTGTGTTTTTTTAAGTGGTCGATCCAGCTATAGCCTACTCCGTCGGAAAATTGTTCTTTTTGGCGCCACAGAATTTCTTCAGGGATGTAGCCGATAAACGCTTTACGTAGGATTTCTTTTTCTATTGTTTTTCCGGGACATAATTTATCTGTTGGGTCGATACTCATGGCGTAGCCCATAAATTCTTTATCTAAAAAAGGTACACGTGTTTCTAATCCCCAGGCGGCGGTTGATTTGTTGGCGCGCAGGCAGTCATATTTACTCAGCATTGATAATTTACGTACGCATTCTTTGTGGAATTCTTTTGCATTTGGTGCCATGTGAAAATAGAGATAGCCGCCAAATATCTCATCAGAGCCTTCACCAGAAAGAACCATCTTGATACCCATGGCTTTTATTTTTCTGGCCATGAGATACATGGGGGTGGATGCTCTGATTGTGGTGACGTCGAATGTTTCTAAGTGATAGATTACATCACGCAAGGCATCCATGGCTTCTTGGATAGTAAAATGGATTTCGTGATGGATTGTTTGTAAATATCCTGCGACTTTTTTTGCGAAGTGCAGGTCGGTTGAGTCTTTCAAGCCGACGGCAAATGAATGAAGTGG
>CAYSCV010000092.1:0-4841 GCA_964429715.1 uncultured Methanosarcinales archaeon | reverse complement strand
GGAAGTACCAACTCATCAAAGTGGAGCCTCGCCATACAAAATTCTTTAAGGAATGGCGAGGCACAAATCCTATATGTGTTTGCCCCTCCCTCCCGTGCGCACACATCATCCCCGCGTTTTTAGGAAATATTATAAAACGGCGGGGACTGGCTCCCTTAAACTTGGCGCCAATAAACTCGCCCAGTTCCTTGTCCATGCAAGTCTATTTTGATGTTTCCATGTTGGTCTGTTCTAAAAATTTTCTGACCAGTTTCTACCGTTCCATAACAGTGATTTTCATAGTGAGCTATGGCTTCATCATCAGGATGTCCATGTGGATTACTTGAACTAACAGAAATTATTGCTATGGCTGGATTTATTGAAGAAATATGATCTGTGTAGTCCTCGTCATTATCCCGATCTTCATTAAAAAATGAGAAAGAACCGTGATGGCTTGCAAATAATACCAAGCTTTTTACTGCCTGACCTAATTCGGGAATAATATAATCACGCCAAGTGCTAGCACTTGTATCTCCTGCTAACAAAAGTGATGATCCGTTGTAATCAATATGCAAAACTATACTTTGCGAATTTGGATCATCTAAACCGTCGCGTTTGCCATTGATAATTTTTACATTTGGATGAGTTATCCAGTGACGATGAGGCGCTACTTCTTCAGTTGAAGTAATTCCTCTCCGAAAATCCATATACTCTGCATATTCAGGTGTTTCAATATTTCCGCTTACACCAGAATCCCACAACGCACCGATTGGGTATTTAGTGTGAAGTTTTTTAATTCCTCGCATATGGTCTGCGTCTCGGTGCGAATTAACAAAAACATCAATGGAATTCTTCGGCATTATCTTGGCTAAATATGCAAACACAGCAGTCTCATTTTCATTTGTAATGTTGCAGTCATACGCAAGTATTTTTCCGTCAGGGAAAATACCAATTGCCATGTTCCCTTGTCCAATATCTAAAAAGTGAAAAGTAATCATGATTAGTTTTTTGTTGGGTAAATTCTTTTAAAGATGTACATTGTTTGTTTTCTATATGAATACAAAAACATAACTAAAAGCAAGGCAATCAAAATATGCAAATTCCAATATTGCATAGACGGATAGAAAGTTTGGATATAGAAATATAGTTTTGATAATAGAAGCAAAGCAAACATCGCAATGAAAGTACGGTACATATTATTTGCTTCTGAAAATATTTCTATTTTAGAGTCATTCTTGGAAACGATAACAAAATCTTCGTATTTGGCGAACCTTAAAAACTTAATTTTCTTTAATGATGGTTCTATTGCGAGCGATCCGAAACGACTAACTACTAGCCCGATGAAATAATAGAGAAATACATCTAAAATTATATTTTCTTGTATCAGATCGATATGTAAAAAGTTTTTTGAAAAGATTGTAAATAGTACACCCGGCAAAAGGTAATTAAAAAGATTGTACGATGAAATTTTTTCTATTACTTCTTTCATAATTATCTTTCCCAAATTTTATCGTCGGGAGCAAAGTCAACCTGATATTCGGGTATGCCTAGTGAAATGCCGTAGCGTCTCGCTTCATCATATTGCTCTTTACTTTTTCGGTCTATGTAAAAAACTTTGTTGCGGAAAATGATGTAATGATGAGTGTCGTTTTTAAAATCGGCATACCAATTATGTTGTGAATCTAATGCTTTGCTTATTTTTTCCGAGACGCTATCAGCTTGATTTTCTAGAATTTCAACAGTGTGAAGTATCCACTGTTTTATCCAAGGAGTTTTATGTTCTTCGGTAACTTCCTCAACTTTTGTTTCTGAAATTTTAACATCTTTGAGAATGTCTTTGTTTTCCAAACTTTCTTCGATTATTACGCCTGTATAATTCATAAATTATTTGTGTTGGTCGTTATGTTCTGGTTGCTCCTTTTTAATAATAAATTTCTCGATCTGGTGGGCGCGCACTTTCGTTTTTACCTGCGCAAACTGAAACCTCGTTCCCTCTGGGATTTGCTCTTTCTTGATGTCCTTGTGTTCTACTAGGCGATCCTGTCCGCGACCGCGACCAGCGATTCCTGTATACAGGTTTTCTCCGCCCCTATTTTTTATCTTATAGATGATCGCCTTATTTTGGGGGACATTGGCAATATTTGCCTTCGTGAATTTTTGGGTTCTGCTAAATTTAGTCATGATCTTTTTAGTTAATTTATAATTGGGGATAACTTCACATTGATTTTCTACTTTTGTTCTATTATAATCTAGGTACAGTAAACAAGTCAAGTCTATATGCTCACAAAACGCCAAAAAGAAGTCCTCGACTTCGTAGAAAGTTATTCACAAAAGAAAGGATACCCTCCTTCGTTTGAGGAAATCAGAAAGCGACTTAAACTCGCCTCTGTTTCAACTGTTCATTTTCATATCTCAAAGCTTAAAGAGGGTGGCTATTTAGGAAAAACTGAAAATAAGGCTCGCGCCATTAGCGTTGAGTCTAAGGAGCCAATGGTGAGAATTCCCTTACTCGGCATGATTGCCGCCGGTGAACCAATAGAAGCAATCCAGCAAAACGAATTTGTAGCGATATCAAAAACTAAACTTCCACCAAATAGCGAAGTTTATGCACTACGAGTAGTAGGTAACAGTATGATCGATGAAAATATAAACGACGGAGATATTATTTTAGTAAAACAACAGGAAACAGCAGAGAACGGACAAAAAGTAGTGGCACTTATTGACAATCATGAAGCGACACTCAAAAAATACTATCGCGAGCGAGGACATATCCGTTTACAACCGGCAAACAAAACCATGGAGCCGATAATTCTTGATAAGGGCACGCAGGTAGCCATACAAGGAATTGTTCTGGATGTAATTAGGACTGAAAATCCAGAAATTGAAACGAGGCAAAAATTGTTGGATGTGGATACAAAAAAGAACGCCACACAATCATCGTTACTTCCACAAAAAAAGATCAAAATTGCATACAAACCTACAAAAGATGCCGATGTGGTTCTTTTTCAAGGTGATCGTCTTGATCTTATGAGGCAACTTCCTGACAGGTCCATAAAACTTGTCGTAACCTCACCACCTTACAATATTGGCAAGGAATATGAGAAGCGGAGAGATTTGGATAGCTATCTTGCTGATCAAGAAGAAACGATCAAAGAGGCAGTCCGTATCTTGTCCGATGACGGCAGTATTTGTTGGCAAGTTGGAAATCATATTGGTAAGGATGGTGAAGTATTTCCACTTGACGCTCTCATTTATACTATTGGGAAGAAGTATGGTTTGAAATTACGCAACCGGATTATTTGGCATTTTGGTCACGGATTGCATTGCACAAAAAGATTTTCGGGACGACACGAAACGATTGTCTGGTTTACGAAATCTGATAACTATACTTTTAATCTTGATCCAATTCGTGTGCCACAAAAGTATCCGGGCAAAAAGAATTTCAAAAAGAACGAAAAATATGGAACGCTCTCAGGAAACCCACTCGGCAAAAACCCTTCTGACATTTGGGAAATTCCTAATGTAAAAAATAATCATCCGGAAAAAACTGAGCACCCTTGCCAATTCCCGATTGAGCTTATTGAACGGCTAGTTTTATCAATGACAAATCCAGGTGATGTTGTGTTTGATCCTTATCTTGGCGTTGGAAGTGCAATTTGCGCGGCGGTTATCCATAAACGCAAAGGTTATGGATCAGATATTATGAAAAAATATTTAGATATTGCAGAGGAGAGAGTAAAAGCCGCTGCGAACGGTACACTCAATCGCCGTATGATGGGAACTCCTGTTTACCAACCGACTGAAAGTGTAAAACTAGCAGAATTACCAGAAGAATTTAAGAAGGCTAGGGAAAGTCTATTTGGGTCCAGGTTTTGAACCACGATATTTTCGTAACTTAATTGAGACAAGAGCCTCTTTTTTATTGTTTTTGAAAAGATATTTAAGTTTCTGTGCCTTTTCTTGTTCTTGATCGGTCAATCCAATACCGATTACAAAAACAGGAATATCAATATTACTCTCGCCTCTATTGTTAAAATCAACGAGGAGCTGATCAAAAGAAGAAACGCCCGTGGACATTTGTTTAACTAATTCTTCGGCAGGAACAACTTCTATACCACACTCAATATAGCCGAGATTTTTGAAAATAATCATTTTAGAAAATATGTCATAACCCATAAATGCATATTTCCCAAATTGTATTTCCAAGCCAACTTTATTTTTCATTCCGTCCATCTCACGGAAACGCCCTTTTCCAAAGGCATGACGCGGTTCGGCATACTCTTTCTTCTTATCATTTGCTTTTGCTGTCCAATTTTTCTTATGTAAAGCAGTTTTCAAATGATGATTCATATCGCGAGGCGAGAAAAGCAAAGCTCCTTTCATCGTCTTTTCTGCACTTTCTTTTGTAAGACAAGTAGTAGCGTCAAGATTTTTAATTGCCTCTAAAACCTCCATCAACTCTTTTGGGTGTTTGGTTTTGAGAAATTTCTCGCCACCTTTGAATGAATATGTATTGATTATCTTCATATTATTTTATGAAAAAATCGAGTGGCTTTTTATAAAGTTTTGCAAATTCTTTCAACTGCAAAACATCAAATCGTCTTTGACCAGATTCTATTTTTGAAAGGTAAGACTGTGTCTTTCCAAGTTTCTTAGAAGCCTCAACTTGCCCAAGCCCAGACTCAAGACGCGCCTTTTTCAAGCGTTCAACGATTGCATTATGGTCTTTTGTATAAATTGCTCTAGGCATTACATTGTTAGTATAGTATTCCATTGTGTATTATTCCAAACTGCCATATAATGTATTTATGATAGCGGCGAAGCAAAACCAAAAATTTCCTTTCCATTTTTTGTCGGCTCCC
>CAYSCV010000091.1:0-4899 GCA_964429715.1 uncultured Methanosarcinales archaeon | reverse complement strand
GACAGAACCTCTTAGAGAACGCTGAGAAAAGAAACTACTTTTCTGGCGCACCAAAAACAGTAGTTTTTGAGTGCTTTGACAAGAAAGATGAATTATTCAAAGTTCTCAATAAAGAATCAAACTTATTTTTTCTTCTCTTCTTAATTCACACACTCATGCGCTTTATACCCTTTCTCCCACGCATTCTCTTTTACTGCAAACCATACTTGATGAGTCTTGTTAATCTTCTTCGCCCACTCACACTTTGGTTCATGATATGTATTCCCATACTTACTTGCAATATATTTGCCCGGCGAATGCACTGCCGCTGCTTTTACATTCGCTCCCTTCCGCGCTGCTTTTTTCTTATCATTTGTTTCAAACACAAAATTCTCAAACGGCTCGGTTGAATTTAACCGCTTCACATTTTCTTGAAAAATTTCACTGCGCGGTTCATCCCTATTGTCATAATATGTTTCTACTTTCGCTGGCGATTCTGCTCTTTCTCTTCGTGATGCAAATAAACCTGTTGGAATTGTAAACACAAATCCCAATATTGTCACAAGCACAAGTACAATATGAAACGCTCCTTTAAAATACCATACCGCTAAAAAATCCCCTAACGCCAATACATACACCAACATAAATAAACGCTCGCCCCATACGGAATCATACTTTACATACGCAGCTAACGTGAAACATAACAATATTACAATCCCCACAACTTCCAACGGAAAAAAATTCGAACCACGATATGTGCTCAATACCCGAATCAATCCTAAAAATGTTGCCAAGACAAAAAAACTCGTAATTCCCAATTTTAATTCATTTTTGTTCAAAACCATATTATTTCCGCACCATCAAACTTATATAAATTTTTCCATTTTCAAGTAGTTATTCTAATTGAAAAGTAATCACCAACTAGTTGCGTATTTCTACTAAAAAAGCAGTCTTTGCAAAAAGTATTTAAACCAATATTGCTTAACAACCAATATAGTTAAAGTACAGAAAAAATCATTTTAATCCTTACTAAAAAAATTCACTTACAACTCATTATCCAATCCTTTCAAATACCCTTTCTTCCTCAAGAATTCTACTTCCGCTTTTCCACGATATTTATAGACTACATCCGCTTTATCATTCCCGCCTAATTCCCACGGCTCAATTAATACAACATCATTCTCTCGCACCCATAACTCTCTGCGCAATCTGCCTGGAATCCGACAGATTCTTTCTTTTCCATCTAAACAAAGAACTCTCATTCGACTACCGCCTAACCGCTGTTGTACAATTCCTAAAACTTCCTTCCCCTGAGGAATACGTACACGAATCATTTGTACTTCTTCAGGATTTTCCATTGTCATATCTTTATCTCAATTTGTGGTATATTTATAAAGCTTTGTACATCTATAATTAAGCAAGGAAAGTGTTATAAAGAAGTGCTTTTCTTTTTCTGATGAAAAAAGAGTGAGGATTTTATTGTATATGGCTAAACGCGTTGAATCTCCATCATCGATTAACACATTCAAACAATGCGCTCGTAAATACTATTACCAATACCTTCTAAAACTCCCCACTGTACCAAATATCCATCAAGTGCGCGGCAACATTGTCCATTCCACATTGGAAAACTTCTATAACATCGACATAACCACATTGGAAGAAGCTACCTTTCCGCTCAAAGTCCGTGAAATCATCCAAAAATTATGTCTGCATTATTGGCAGGAGTACAAACCAAAATTAACGAGTCTCAAATTAAACCCAGATCAAGAACGCTTCTACTTTGAAGAAACCATGTTAATGCTCTTAAATTGGGCCAACCATTTCATTGACGATCTTACCAAAACCAAACAACTTCGTAACATCTCATTACAGGAAGCCTTTCTCCTTCTCACTCCCATCCGCGAACAAGAATTCCTCTCTGAGAAACACTCCGTCAAAGGCTTCGTTGATGCCATTCATCAAATCGATGGAGAAATTCACATCTTAGACTATAAAACCAACTCCAGCTTTGAATTCAAAGATAGCATCAAACTCCAATTAGCCATCTACTCCTTATTATATTATGAGATGTATAATATCATCCCCTCAAAAGTAGGTATTTTCTTCTTACGGAATAAACCAAAATGGATGAACGTCGACCCTACCCTCCTCGACCTCGCTAAACGCGAAATAGAATCTATTCATCAACACACCTCTAGTTATGACATAATCGAACACTATCCCAAAACCATTACCGGGCTATGCAAATGGTCTACTGGCAAATGCGACTTCTATGATACCTGTAAACCCCATGAAAAAGCCTAATAAATCAAAATTAATCCTTTTGAGTATCTCAAAAAAAAAGAAAATAAAATAAAAAATTAAAATTCTCTATTAAAACACATGTGCAAGCCCTTTCACGCTATCTTGAATAATGCTATGATACATATCTACATTATTCAACACCCAAGTCTCTACCCCTGCTCCAAGCACTACAAACACCAGCGCAAAGAACAACAAGTACAGGTTAAAACTAAATACCTCAAAGAATCTATCTGACGCAAATTCCTCTAGGATTACATCCTTTGAGATAACCGAACCTGATATCGCTGCTAAAAAATACGAAATCGCTTCAATAATCATATGCGGAAACACAATCAACATAATCAGCCCAAACAGATACAGTGGATTTTCACCGCTAAACGCTGCTGCTGATCGAGCGGTTATACCAAAAATCGTCCCCCAGACTGATGCGTTCCATACAATTAAGAAAATTGCTCCATCACCTGATAATAATGCTAAAATGAAACACGCCATCAATACCATAAAATTATTGCTTAACAGACTAAAAAACAAATCAGTGCTAAATGACATTCCTCCTCCAATAACTTTTCCTGTCAATTGATTGCCACTCGCCGTCAACTTGCTCAAATCACAATTAGCTCCTGTCCCTTCATTACACACTCTCAATTCCAATTGTTCACGAAAAATACTGTTTGCTTGCAACCCATCCACAAATAACGCTCCTACCGCAAACACTAACATCACACCTAAAAACATAAAAATATAAATTCGCACAAGCTCAACATCATCTTTCCATAACTCTCCTAATGTTACCTTCTTCTCCACACTCTCTTTACGCTCTTCAATTGAGAAAATCTTATACATCTCCGGCAACAGCAACATGGATGTAAAAGCTAGCGCCACTAACGCCGGATCTGTTGGAAATAAAACTGATGCTAACAACAATCCTACAATCGAATAGACTATCCCTAAAATAAACGCATATCTGCCTTTTTGCTCCAACCAATCTTCTGGAAAAATATGTTCTAATACCATGTTCTCAACCTCTTTTTTCAAAAGAATAGTTTCGATGTTTATATATCTTGCGTTTTCCAGTCGAGGATAAACTATTTTTCACCCTCGCTAAAAATCTATTTTTCAAATGATCTACACAAGTTTTTTAAACAAATCATCCCTCAGAGACATAATCTGATCAAAACAGACGGAGGCAAACAGTATGGTATCAACCCTAACAATAGGATTAATTGCAGGTGGCGTAATCGT
Source organism: uncultured Methanosarcinales archaeon (assembly GCA_964429715.1). Taxonomy (GTDB): domain Archaea; phylum Nanobdellota; class Nanobdellia; order Woesearchaeales; family GW2011-AR9; genus JACPNA01. Next base: position 1,371 of record CAYSCV010000091.1, on the reverse strand, counting down.
CTTAGGCGTGATTTATATCTACAACAGTCTTGTACGCTTAAAAGTGCAAGTCGAAAACGCTTGGAGTCAAATCGACGTCCAACTTAAACGCCGTTATGACCTCATCCCTAACCTAGTCAATGCCGTCAAAGGCTACATGAAACACGAAAAGACTGTCTTAGAAGAAGTCACCAAAGCCCGAACGTCATTAATGTCTGGCTCAATGAAAGACAAAGCCAAAGCCTCAAATCAAGTAACCCAAGCATTGAAATCCATTTTTGCTGTAGCTGAAAATTACCCCCAGTTAAAAGCCAGTGAAAATTTCAAACAATTGCAAGAAGAACTCTCCGGCACTGAAAGTAAGATTTCATATGCCCGCCAGTTCTATAACGACAATGTCATGGAATTCAACCAAGCTATCCAAGTCTTTCCCAAGAACATCTTTGCAAAAATGTTTGGTTATATTGCAAAAGAATTCTTCGCCGCATCAGAAAAAGAACGCGGCAATGTCAAAGTGGACTTTTAATTTCTTTTTATTTTTAACTTTTTAAATATCCACCAAGAGGAAGATTATGGCCAACTTTTATCAAGAGATTGCAGCTAACAAATGGAAATCAATCCTACTAATTGGCATCTTCTTAATTCTCATAACTTTATTAGGCATCGCCCTTGGTGCCTGGTATGGCAGTCCTTATGGCGGCATTTTTCTCGCTTTAATTACCGGTGGCATCTACTTCCTATTCAGCTATTTTGGTGGTGCGGAAACTATTTTAACCATGACAGGTGCTAAAGAAGCCACCAAACCTGAATACACCAATCTTATCAACACCATCGAAGGTTTAACCATCGCTGCCGGCTTGCCTAAAGTACCAAAAGTCTATATCATTGACGACAGCGCGTTAAATGCTTTCGCCACTGGCCGCGACCCCGAACATTCTTACGTTGCCGTCACAACAGGCCTGCTTAAAAAACTCAACAAACTAGAATTAGAAGGTGTCTTAGCCCACGAATTATCTCATATCAAAAACTACGACATCCGCGTCATGATGCTTACTGCTGTCTTAATTGGCGTCACCGTCTTACTCTCCGACTTTTTACTCCGCAGTTTTCTTTGGGGCCGAAACGATAATCGCGAAGGCGGTCAATTCCAAGTAATCATGATTGTTGTCGGCCTAGTTTTCGCTATCTTAGCTCCATTTATTGGTATGCTCATTCAACTCGCCATCTCCCGTAAACGTGAATTTCTCGCTGATGCCTCCGGCGCATTACTCACAAGATACCCTCAAGGCCTCGCCGATGCGTTACGTAAAATTAAGAATGACCCAGATCCCTTAGTTGACCATGCCAATCGTGCCACTGCCCATTTGTTTATTTCTACGCCGTTTCGTAAAC
>CAYSCV010000090.1:3359-5030 GCA_964429715.1 uncultured Methanosarcinales archaeon | reverse complement strand
AGCAGCTCCGTTCCCGAATTTTCCAGCTACGCTTTTCTATTTATCTTCTTAATTGCAATTAGCGGGTTTTTCTACATCAAACAAGAAAAGCATATCTAATCATCCAACCCACTGGACACCCCTTCAAACCTCTATTTTTCTACACCTCAAGCCCTAAAACCTCAAATTTGAAAGCCACTGGTCACTGGACAACTGCGGATAGGGTTTATATAGCTCCCCGAACAGTAATATTTCTGTACTCACACAATGTGGGCGCCCTCACCGATAGTTAAAATCACAAAAACAACAAAAAATTGTTAATTGCGGTTCATGCTGTCGGTTTGAAATAAAATGCGAAAGCAAAGAGGTGTTTAAAAATGAACACAACAATAGGAATAGCGCAAAAAGCGCAAGTGCACAAAGCACAAGAAAAACAACCAGAAAAACAAGGCAATCTGCCCGAGAAAAAATTTAGAGCCGGAGCCATCTCTGCTACCGTCTGGCTTAATAAAGGCCACGACCAAAAAGGAGGAGAGACAGAATATCGCACGATTTCTTTAGAACGCGCCTATGCTGATAAAGAAGGCAAATGGCAAACCACCAATTCCTATCGTATTGGTGACTTACCTAAAGCCACTGTTGTCTTACAACATGCCTATGAATTTTTAGTATTACATGAGCAAGATTTATTTAAAGGGAGCAATTAAAAAAGGAGGATATAACTTTATGGCAGAAGCAAAACAAGAATTAAAAATGGAAAAATTAACATTACATGACCTACCTGGGGTAGGCGCTGCAACCGCAGAAAAATTAGAACAAGCCGGTTATCGAGATATGATGTCGATTGCTGTTGCAAATATCGGCGAATTAGTCGAAACCGCTGGTGTTTCCGAAGCCGTCGCAAGAAAAATGATTAATGCTGCAAGAGATAGCATGAAGATGGGTTTTGAAACCGGCATGGACGTATTGAAAAAACGCGCATTAGTCTATCGTATTTCAACCGGAAGCCGTGCCTTTGACGCGATGATGGAAGGCGGCTTTGAAACCGGCGCGATTACCGAATGTTTTGGTGAATTTGGTTCCGCCAAAACCCAAATCGGCCATATATTAGCCGTGAATATCTTAAAAGCAGATCCAGAAGCCTATGCAGTCTACGTCGATACCGAAAATACCTTTCGCCCTGAGAGAATTCAACAATTAGCAGCAGGCGCAGGAATTGATGCTGAAGACGCATTGAGTCGCATCATGGTCGCACGTGCTTTTAACTCCGACCACCAAATGCTCTTAGTCGAAAAAATTGAAACTTTGCTAACCGAACAAAAAAAGAAAGTCAAGTTAGTCGTTGTCGATTCATTAACCGCCCACTTTCGTGCCGAATTTATCGGTCGTGGTACCTTATCCGAACGACAACAGAAATTGAATCGTCACATGCACGCCCTCTCAAAGATTGCCAACACCAATAACATTTGTGTCTATGTGACTAATCAAGTCATGGCCAAACCAGATCAATTCTTTGGCGATCCCACACAGGCAATTGGCGGCCACGTTGTCGCTCACGCCAGTACATTTAGGATATATTTGAGAAAAGGCAAGAAAGGTACAAGGGTTGCTAAATTAATCGATGCCCCCAACTTACCCGACGCGGAATGTGGATTTGAAGTCACTGAAGGCGGCTTGAAAGATTTGGATTAA
>CAYSCV010000090.1:0-3259 GCA_964429715.1 uncultured Methanosarcinales archaeon | reverse complement strand
GCTTCCACAACATATCAAAATACGATTTAAACGCATCTACTACTTCTCGTCCTTCTATTAAAAACCCAATTGGATCCTTTGACCACAACGAAATATATAACTTATTCTTATAAAACGTCATTTGCAGCGGCGATTGAAATTCCGCAGGTAAAAATTTGACTTCACAAGGCGTTTGGGCAAGATCTTTCACAAATGGTTTAATATTCTGATTGAAAAGTAAGTTTGCTTTTATCCCGCACTTATGCCGAAGTGCATGATATGATTTAAAAAATTCACCCAATTTTACATTCCCTCCATAATTCCCATTTATCACAAAATATTCTTCTCCTGGTTTTAGATCTCTGAGAATATGTGTAAAAAAAGAAGTTGCCTGCTCAAACCCCTCAAACGTATGCACCTTTTGATTCCAAAGATGATTGAAATGTTGACGAAAAGAGCTCGCGATATCTTTATTTTTGATGGTAATTGTTATTGGTTCTTTTTTTTGAACCAACAGGATTGCGCTGTCTTTTCCTGCAAATATTTCAACGGGAAATTTCGATTCTAAAGGAATAGTTTTTGATTGCAAGTCTTTTGTATATAATTCCTGCATCCCATATTTTTCAACCACTTTTTGTGCGCCAGGTTTGAAGAGCAGACGACTTTTGATGCCTCGTTTTATTCTTTCTTGGTGTAATTTTCTGAAGAAATTGACAAATTTTTCTTCATTTTCAGGGATGCCAAAAGCGGCTCCCAGAGCATCATAACTTTCACCTGGCTTTAATTCATCAAATAGGTTTTGCCACTCCCGCTCAAAAGCATCAAAGCCTTGCTGTACAGCGACGTCTTGATTCCATAAAGTCTTAAACTGTTCCAAAAAAGAATCCGCCAGTTCTTTATTATCAATCATGACACAAAACACTTCTTTGGATGTACCCATGCGAATATTTACTTTTGTTCCATAAATATTAATTGTCGCAGGTGAGTGCGTTGTCCCAATCACTTTCCCCTCAAACAGCGGCGTCTGTTTTTGGGATTCATAATACCCTCTCCCCGCCTCCGAAAAGATCGTTTTCGTTTTAATCCCTCGCCGTGCCCTCTCCACATACAACTTCTTAAAAAAATCATTTAACCGCTCATCCATCTCCCCAACCACAAAGACATAATTAGTACCGCCAGATTTATCCAGCAGTTCTTTAAACGCCGTTTCTAACCCTTTCATTCCTTTGTAAATTGTTGCCTCATTTTTGTATTTGGAGAGCGTTTTTTTAAGTTCAAGTTCGGGAAGAATTGAATGAACCTCTTTTGTTTGTTGCACTAACCTCTCTTGCTTTTCTTTCATATAATCCAAGATTCGTTTTGGATCCGCCGCTTCAAAATATTTGGTGCCTGACTGTATAATATAACTTACCAGACCTTTCTGCATCAATTTTTCGAGAATTTCATAGATTTTTGAGGATGATGCCCTTGATTTTTCAACGATGGGGCCGGTTGTTGATGATCCCAATTCTAACAGTGCTATATACACATTAATTTCCGCTTTCGTCAATCCTATTTCTTCTAACAACTCTTTGCTAAATGCCATTCTATATCCAAAATACGCTCTGATTCATAAAGTTTATGCTACTTCTCCCCCATTAGGGGTAGGTAATGTTAATATACTTTTGGTTTTGTTAGTATTTTAAAGTAGTATTAAAAAAACAAAACGATGAGAACTGGTTATTATTTAACTCCTGAAGGAGCAAGAAAAATTAAAGAAGTTATGGCTAGTCAAAGGATCAATCAGAGCAAATTAGGTTTTAAAGTACAGAAACGTCAAGGTACTATTTCTTCTTTGCTTTTAGGGAGACAGGGAACAACAGCAGATAATTACCACCAATTATACACCGCGTTAGGTTCTGATTCCCGTTTAACTTTTTTAACGCAAAGCCCTGATGAACGATATTTATCGTATAAAAGAATCTATCAAAATTATAAACCAGAAATCCATGAAGAGTATAAACCATTAGTTGGGAAATTTCAAGTATCTCAAGAACCCTTATCGCTTTATTTTCAAAAATTAGAATCAATGTATCGCAATTGTGTTGATGTGGATAATAAAATTCGAATTGTTCGTTCGCTCGATGCATTAGTATTAAATTTAGAACAGGGAGGAAAATAAAAAATGATATTAAAAAAATTGTTAACAAATGGAATTTGTGCGACTGTGCTTAGTTTCGCAACACCTGCCAACGCCGATTTCATTTCCGGCGAAGTATTTGGCAGCGATAAAGGAGCACTGTTAGAAGTGAAGGGGAGTGCTCATGTTGGTGAGGACACTAATGTTCAATATTTTACTCGTGTTCGCCGGTTTCGCGGGTATGATGGAACGAATACATCTTTTATGCAGAATGAATTAAGTGTAGGCGATCTGAATGGCGTACGTGTGGTGGGGCAAGGGCGATTGGTTGGGGAGAAGTTAGTGCCACAGGCGGGAGTGTCTTGGCTTGGCAAGAGCGAGAACGGAAGTTTTTATGCGGCGTTGACGTCAAGTGTGCAGAAAGATACCATTGGTGAATTATTGATGTTTGGAACTGTGAAATTGGGCGAGAAGACGTTGTTGGAATTAGAACAAATTGTTTCAGCTAATACTGATGTGCTTAAAGCGTCTAGCAGGGGGCATATAGGATATTCTTTTGGTAATTTTTCTCTAGGTGCTGCAGGAGAAGTTGATTATGGTCAAGGGATTGCGACTACGCCAAAAGTTGGTTTGTATGTGCGATTGCGAAGTAAATAGAACACTTTTCAATCTATTTCTTTATTTTTCCTATTTTTCCCAAAATTACACCATAAACTATATAAATCCCCCTCAATTACAATAATCATACATTACATGACTTCAAATATCCAATTATCGTTTCAGGTTTCTTCGCAATGATACTCTTAATTTCTTCTTCAAATTATAAACTAAATAAAACAATCAATAAAAGAGGTACATCTATATGAATGAATCAGGCCAAGTCGCTCCCGTCAAAGTGGGCGAACTACATGAAGTAAGCATCCACGCCGTGGGCGAAAAAGGTGACGGCATCGCTAAAGTTAAAGGCTTTGTCATATTTGTACCACAAGTACAAAAAGGCGATTACGTTAAAATCAAAATCACTCGCGTATTATCTAAAGTGGGGTTTGGCGAAGTCATAGAAAAATTAGAAGCACCCCCTCCAAGAGCCTCCAAGTTTGCAACCATCCGCGCCGACGAGTTTCATTCAAAAGAAGAAACACAGACGCAACAGTACGAAGA
>CAYSCV010000089.1:0-5277 GCA_964429715.1 uncultured Methanosarcinales archaeon | reverse complement strand
TTCTTCATCACAAAAAAGCCGCTAATCCCGATAACGAGAATAAACATCATCGCATAGTCTTGAAATTCTGGAACACTGCTACTTCCACTTGAAGAAGTCGTCACAGATGTAAAACTTGAAAAACTCGTCGTATTAAAAATCAATACACCGCCTGAAAAACTCTTTTGATAACAAGTAACCGGACTACTGGTCAAACAATCTGAACCGGAAACCGAAGCTGCGGTTGTCCGAAATTCGGGATCTTTGGTAATACTGCTTAATGTATCCCCGCTCAATCCTCGCAATGTTATATTCGCTGAACTGTTAATCATTTGTTTTGGCGTAAACGCTGATGTATTCACTGCCGCAAGATTAGTATTAATTATAATCGTTTCTCCTAGATTTAATGAGCCGTTGACGAAAATCGTGAGGTTGCCTAAAAATCCCCCGGTGCCGTTATTCATCCAGGCGATTTCACCATTGGAATTGTTGTAGATAAGATAATTGGCAAGGGTACTATTCTCATCGTAAATCTCTTGTACTCCTTCTAGTGCGGAAATATTATTGTTGACGAAGACGTTGTTGTAGACATTTCCATATAAATATACTGCTGATCGTGCAGGGTCTGAACTGGGAAGGTAACTGCTCATGATGGTGTTATTGTCAAAGAGGCTATCATTTACGTAATCCGGAAAAAGTGCTTGTAAAATTAATGCAGCTGAATTTGTTGAAAATGATTTTATCGTATTAGAACGAACAAGAAAATTGGTGGCTTTAAAACTTTGGAATGCATAACTGGCAGATCCGCTTATCTGAGATACGCTTATCTGATTTTCTTGAATGATTGTATCAGCACCACGAACGTCTAATCCCGCTCCGCCGTAACTATAAATCCGATTTCCCGATATAATTGACCCGGAAGCAGAGCCATGGAAAGTGAGAGTGGTTCTACTGCTATTCATTACATTGTTTCGAATCGACACATTTTTTGACTCGGAGGCGGCATGACCAATAAAAATACCATTGGCACCAACGCAGGTCACATTTATGACATTGTTATCTATGTATAACTTGACAGCACTATTTAAAGTATCAGTATTTATCTGGATTGCAGTAGCATTCAGGGCAAATACTCCACAAATATGGGTAAAACTATTCCAGCTGATATTGGTGTTATTGACTTGATCCAGCCAGAGTGTTGCGCCATCTGTTCTGGTGTAAAATGTGTTATTATAAATTGTGTTATTGGCTGAGACATTGAGGGCTATACTGGCGCCTTGATTATTATAGGTTAGTGTTTCTAACGATAGATTCTGGAAGAATTGACAATTTTTAATGGTGATATTTCCGAGTGTTCCTTGAAAATCAACACCATTTCCCGGAGAATGGCCGCCATACGTGATATTATAGCCTTGGCAGTCAAGTAAAACGTGAGAGGCGGTGATGTTGAGACAATACCCCCCTGTTCCAATATTTTGAGAGACTAAATACGGCCCCGCACTACTAATAATGCCACAGGCTGAAAGAGATACCCCAAACGCCAGTTGAACACTAACTAATAATAAAACTACATACAACAATAACAGTTTAACACCCACCATAACCACTCCTTTTTAAATCTTGAAATTAATATAACAGAAACTAAATAAGTTTATAAATATACCGATATCCCCCCTATCTATCTATCTCAATAAAAGGAGACAAAACAACCATGCACATCATCCACCAAGACAACAAAAAAGCCCTCGTCAAATTCAAAGTAACTGACCCTGACGACCTCTGGTACCTCTCAACCCTAGTAGAACCGCTCGACCTCATCTCGGCATCAACAACAAGAAAACTCAAAATCGGCGATGCCGAAAACGCCAAAGTCATCAAAAAAACCGTTTATGTAACCATCGAAGCTGAAACAATCGAATTCTCCTCAACCGGCACAGCCTTGCGCATCAACGGCAAAATAAAATCTCTTCATGAAGATATCCCCAAAGACAGCTATCAAAGTATCACGCTAGAAATAAACGACGAAGCAACTTTGCAAAAAGCGCACTTCCTCTCCTACCATCTGCAAAAACTCAACGAAGCCAGCGAAAAAAAATATGCGTACCTTATCTGCCTCTTCGACCGTGAAGAAGCATTATTCGCCCTCACCAAAACTAGAGGTCATGAAATCTTACTAACCCTCAAAGGCGACGTACCGAAAAAAGCCCAAAAAATCGAAATAAAAAAAGACTTCTACGAAGAACTCATCACTCTGCTCCAATCATATACCCAACGCTACAACCCTGAAAGAATTATCATAGCATCCCCTGCATTTTACAAAGAAGACCTCATGAAAAAGATATCAGCACCTGAACTCAGACAAAAAATTACGCTCGCCGCCTGCTCCGACATCACTGAAACCGCGTTAAGCGAAATCATGCGCTCAACCGAACTCACCGCTGCATTAAAAACAAGTCGCGCAAGAGAAGAGCAGCTGCTAATCGAACAACTGTTAAGCGAAATCAACAAAGAAGGTAAAGCCGTGTATGGATTTGAACAAACAAAACAAGCAATCGACACCGGCGCCGCGCAGACCCTTCTCCTCACTGAAAAGTGCATTCAACAATTTCGCTTAACCAACCATCACCCTGAACTTGACCGATTACTCAAATCCATCGAAACCTCCCAAGGTAAAATCCATCTCATCTCATCCGAACACGACGCCGGAAAAAAACTGGATGGATTAGGAGGCATCGCTGCCTTGCTAAGATATAAATTATCATACTAATAACCCCCAAACAAAAATAATCGATGTTAAGTGCAGAAAATATATCTTCCTTTTTAAATGAGTTTAAAAACCAACTTGAGAATTATATTTTCGATAACCACAACCTTTTAATAGTAGTTGATGTTACTGATAACTAAGTAACAAAAAAAGATATTGCTCATTCGGGCAAAAAGGAGGGGTTTTAAAATGATTGTAAAAGAAGAATTGTTAAGCAAACTACGCAGATACTTCGACTTGAACTTGTACGAAGTAAAATTATGGACAGCTCTATTAAGCCGTGGTGTATCCACTGCCGGTGAACTCTCAGATATTGCTGATGTTCCCCGTTCTCGAAGCTACGATGTGCTTGAAACCTTAGAGAAAAAAGGCTTTGTAGTTATGAAATTGGGTAAACCCATCAAATACATTGCCATTCCTCCAACAGAAGTTGTTGACCGTGTAAAAAAAACAATGCATAACGAATCGCAAGAAAAAATCAAACGCTTAGAAACCGTCAAAGGCTCACCTTTACTAGTAGAATTGGAAAGCCTCCACACGAATGGAATTGCGTTAGTTGATCCATCTGAAATGAGCGGCTGCCTGCGTGGACGAAATAATATGTATAACCATCTTGACTTGTTAATCAAAGACGCTAAAAAAAGCATTAATATTGTAACGACAGAAAAAGGTTTCATTCGCAAAGCAGAAAGCTTAAAGAACAGTTTTGAAAAAGCCAAGAAGAAAGGCGTACGTATTAGAATTGCTGCACCTTTATCCAAAGACACGAAAAAACACGCTGATGCTCTTCGCGGTATAGCTGAGATTAAACACAACGACAAAATCAACTCTCGCTTTATGACCGTTGATGGTAAAGATACTGTCTTTATGACATTGGATGACAAAGATGTCCATCCATCATATGACTTGGGAGTCTGGGTAAAAACACCATACTTTACCAGTGCTATGGACGTCATGTTTGACCACGTCTGGGACGATAGCAAAACACAGCAATAGATATCATTTATTTTTATTTAATTTTTTTCTTTACAATAATCGTTCAAACTGAACACAATTTTTATAAACCCACTTTCTTTACTTCATTAAATGGACTACAAATCTCTCGTAAAAAAACTCCATCCGCTTGAACGTAAAGTCCTCCCTGTATTAACCACTCACACCGAACTCTCTAAAATAATTCACGCATCAAGTCTGCAAGAAATCGAAGTCATGCGTGCAATACAATGGCTCGAAAACAAAAAATTACTCCATCTTCACACCGAAAAACAACAACAAATTTCTCTCGAAAAAAACGGCCAGCACTATAAACAACACGGCCTACCTGAAAAAGCATTTCTCAACGCTCTTACAGATTCATTTCAAACCATTCCAAGCATAACTCAAAAAGCCTCCCTCTCTACAGAAGAAATCAACGCCTGCATCGGCCTTCTTCGCCGCAAAACTGCAATCGAAATACGAAAAGACAAAGAACTTGCCATCAAACTCACCCCTATCGGTAAAGATTTGCAAAAGAAACCCTCACTTGAAGAAACTTTTCTCACTCATACTTTCCCCCTTCCGATAAACCAACTCAACGAAACAGATTCCATCATCCTCGAAGACCTCAAACGCCGTAAAGAATTTATCAAAATCGAAGAAGTCAAAACTATCACTATCACTCTAACGACAGAAGGAAAAGAACTTCTCGCAAAACACAAACAAGACATCCAAAAAGAAGTCATCAATCGCCTCACGAAAGAAATGCTTAAAACCGGCTCTTGGAAATCCCAAGACTTCCGCTCCTATGACGTTGAAATCAACGTTCCAAAAATCCATCCCGGACGAAAACACTTTGACAATGAAGCGTTAGAATACATCAAACGCATCTGGCTTGACCTCGGCTTCAAAGAAATGTCTGGCAATTATGTTCAATCTGCGTTCTGGGACTTAGACGCTTTATTCGTGCCCCAAGACCATCCTGCTCGCGAAATGCAAGACACATTCTATTTAGATGGCAAAGCCAAACTCCCACCAAAACTCATTGAAAAAATTAAAGCAGTTCATGAACACGGCGCCAATACTAAATCAACCGGCTGGCAATACACCTATTCTAAAGACGAAGCCGAAAAAATCCTCCTCCGCACTCATACCACTGTCCTCTCTGCCCAAACGTTAAGCACACTCAAAAAAGAAGACCTGCCTGCCAAATTTTTCGCAGTCGGCAAAGTCTTCCGCAATGAAGCCCTAGATTGGAAACACCTATTTGAATTTTATCAAATTGAAGGTATCGTAGTCGACCCAAACGCTAATCTCAAACACCTCAAAGGCTATCTGCGCGAATTCTACAAAAAAATGGGCTATGAAAAAGTACGTATGCGCCCCGCCCATTTTCCCTATACCGAACCATCACTTGAAATCGACGTCTTCCACCCCCTCAAAAAACAATGGGTAGAATTAGGTGGAGCCGGCATCTTCCGTCCTGAAGTCGTCATCCCTCTCCTAGGCTTCGACTGCCCCGTTTTAGCATGGGGTCAAGGCATGGGAAGAATTATTAC
>CAYSCV010000088.1:0-5336 GCA_964429715.1 uncultured Methanosarcinales archaeon | reverse complement strand
AAGGAAAGGAAGGAACGCTAGTGACATTCGCCGCTTTCAGGCTCGACAGTTTATTGAACGTCGTATTGGGCAGCATAGATTTTATCGAAAAGACGGTATATTACGGGTTCGATATATTCTGGTTGAGAGTACATGTCGATAAAAAATTCGTCTCCAGCACTACCATGCATACGGCTGACTAATGGGGGACGAAAGACTAAGTCGCCGACACGTTCGGGAGTGGTTTTGCGGGTGGAATTAACGAGAGTTTGACCGATTACTTTTAAACGTTCGGTAACGGCATCATAACCAATGGTATCATTCCAGTAATGCATGTCGTTGCCGTCAATGATGATACGATAGCGAGCGATGTGTTGTTCTGAGGAGGGGTGGTGACGATGCTGATCGATTTGGGTTGAAAGTTTAAAGTTATAGCCAAACGGAGTGAGGGCTTGAGTTGTTGAATCAAGGCAGCGCTTTTCGATTTGCTCGCATAAAGCTCGATAGGCTAAAGAATCTGTACTATAGGTTTGAAGAACTTTTTCAAGTGCAGTCATTGTTTGTAATACATCAAACTCAACACTGTGTTTGAGCGTGTATAGACTGTCTGTTTTTGTTTCTAGTGTAGGACCGGTGTAGGAAGAAATTGCGTAGTTGCGGGTGCGGATGTTCTGCTCGATTTTTGCAAGAGCTTGTTGGAGAGAGTCTGTTGAAAAGATTTTTTCTTTACTTTTTTTTGCTTCATTGAGAGCAAGCTCAGCTTCTTGAAATGTTTTGCCGATACCAGCTTTTAGACTGATGAGGAAAGGGGTTGAAGTCATGAAAGTTATTTTCTTGTGTTTATTTATAAAATGTAGTGGGTGGAATAGTTATTGTGAAATATGTAAATTATTATAATCCTAAATCTGATTTAATAAAAAATGGTGTTGAGTGAAGTTCTGATTGCAGTTGGATTAGGGGTTTTGGCAGGCATTGTGACTGGTATTACCCCAGGAATTCATGTGAATTTAGTGTCAGTGATTGTGGTGTCACTGGCGCCAATGTTATTACAATATACTAGTGCAGTGGTGTTGGGGGCATTTATTATTTCACTTGCAATTATTCATACGTTTCTGGATGCAATCCCCAGTATATATTTAGGAGCGCCGGATGCGGGGCAGGTGTTAAATGTATTGCCGGGACATAGGTTGTTGTTGAAAGGAGAAGGACATAATGCAGTGTTGTATACTATCGTTGGTTCGCTTGGGAGTTTAGGGTTAGGAGTGATGTTGTTTCCGCTTTTTATTTATGGGATGATGAAATTACAACCACTCGTTTCGTCAATAGTAGGATATGTATTGGTTGTTATGGTGGTGTATATGATTGCACGAGAAAAGAAAAAATGGTTCTATTGCACAGCAGCATTTCTGTTGTCAGGGGTGTTAGGGTTGTTAGTGTTTACGATTCCGGATTTACATCAACCATTGTTTCCTTTGTTATCTGGATTGTTTGGATTTTCATTGCTGATTATGAGTTTATCGGACAATACGACGATTCCGGTTCAAGATGTGACAAAGAAAATGAGGTTATCTGCGCGAAATACGATAAAATCTGTGGGGGCAGGGACGGGAATGGGATTTATTGCAGCGTTTCTGCCTGGATTTGGATCTTCGCAGGCGGCAATTATCGCGACGCAGTTTGTGGGTGATATTGGTGATGAAGGATTTTTAAGTTTAGTGAGCGGGCTTAATACAGCAAATATGTTGATTAGTATTGCGGCGGTGTATGCGATTGAGAAAGCGCGTAATGGAGCAATTGTCGCAATAAATCAATTGATTGGGGGAGTGGGATTTGAGGAGATGATGTTATTTTTAGGAGTGGCGCTTGTTGCAGGAGGGATTGGGGCGGTGATTACAATATATGGTTCGAAGATATTCTGTAAATGGATTATGAAAGTGAATTATAGATATTTGGTGTATGGGATATTAGGATTTATTACAGTACTTACAATTTATTTTGATGGGTGGTTGGGGATGGTTATTTTATTGACGGCAACCGCGATTGGACTGTTGACATCAGTGTGGGGGATTGCGAAGAATCATTTGATGGGGTGTTTGTTGCTGCCGGTGATTTTGTATTTTGTTCTATGAACGAGTTTGAATGAGAGGGAGGTTATATTTTGTTATTTGAATAATTTAGGTTACAAACATTCTTAAATGAGATAAAATGTTTTTTATTTTGTGGATGTAAAAACTGATTATCTTAAAATATTAAGGGCGCTTGCGGATTTGCCGTTTTGTGTAGGTAAGAAGCTGCTGATTGATTATCTTCAAGGAAATGAGGAGAATGAGTCAATTGAACGTAATCATTTATCTTCAAATCTTTCTTTTGGATCGCTGGCATATACTGAACAGGAGATCGGAGAACTTGTTGAAATTCTTCTTTCGCATGAGCTAGTTCGGTACACGACGGTGCAAGGAAAAAAATTCTGGAAAGTGTTGGAGATTACACCGCAAGGGAGAACAGAATTACTTCATCCCACCTTAATAATTGAAGAACAGAAGCAGGTTGACTTTGCCTCACTGCTTCAAACACACGTTGAGGCGGTTAGCGCGCAAGATGAAGGAATCTTTAGGGCGTTGGGAAAGATCATGGAGGAGTTTACGAATGAACAGAAGAAAGCAATTCTGTCCAACAATACACAGATTTTATGTATTGCGGGAGCGGGATCAGGTAAGACGACGGTTTTGACGAAACGTATAGAATTTCTGATTAAGTATAAATCTGTTGATCCGGCACGTATTCTTGCGATAACGTTTACGCGAAAAGCAAGAGCGGAGATGATGCAACGATTGGAGCGAATACCGGGGATGTCACAGGTGCAAGTGGAAACATTTAATTCGTTTTGCGAGCAGTTATTGAAAAAACATAATCATGAGCTATATAACCGAGAGGTGAGGGTGATTACATATTCGGAAAAATTCGGGGTGATGAATAGAGCTCTTGCGAGTATTGGCATGGGTATGGAGAGGGCAACGACGATATATTTTACGTCGACGCAAAAGCGGTTAAAGACAAAAGAGCAGCTGGCAAATATTTTTATGAATGATTGTTTTTTTATTCGTGATTATTTAAAATTGAAGTCGTACGATGTTGGCACACTTGCGAAGACGATCTCTTCGGCAAAATTAGTGTTTGATATCTGCAAGTTTATTGATACGTATATGGCAGAACATGGTCTGCGTGATTTTGCTGATCAACTGACAGATACGATGGCGTTATTTGCGAAACGGCCTTCTTTGATTCCAAGGTACGACCATATTTTAATTGATGAATTTCAAGATGTGAATTCAACACAGATACACTTGATTGATCGGTTAGCTGCACCAAATATTTTTGCAGTAGGAGATCCGCGGCAATCGATTTATGGCTGGAGAGGGTCAGATATACGGTATCTGCTTCATTTTCGGGAGAAATATCCTAACAGTCAATTATTGATGTTGACGCAGAATTATAGGTCCAGCCCGGCCATTGTCACACTGATTAATGAATCCATTAAAGAAATGGGATTGTTAGATTTAAAATCAGCGGTACGTGCGGAAGGATCGTCAGGGGAGGTACGATTAGTACAATTTGATACAGAAGCGCTGGAATTTGAATTTGTTATTCAAAAAATTATTTCTTCGAATATATCTCGAAAAGAAATATTTGTACTGGCACGAACAAACAAGCAGCTGGTAGAGTTGTCTGCGTTGCTGCAGGCGCGACGTATTTCTCATGTGCTGCGAAGTGATGAATTGAGAAAGACGGTTGAGGCACAAGAGCAGGATATCACTCTGGCAACGATTCATGCAATCAAAGGGTTGGAAGCGGAGATGGTGTTTGTGATTGGGTGCACTCAAAATAATTTTCCCTGCAGAGGTACGGAACATCCAGTGGTTGAGATGGTGAAGTTAGAGGAATATGATAAAGAGGAAGAGGAAAAACGGTTGTTTTATGTGGCGATGAGTCGAGCAAAAAAAACATTGTATTTGAGCTATTTTGGTTCAAAACATACATCTTATATTACTCCTGCGATGCGGCATTTTCTTGATACATCAGAGCAAGATCAGTTTTTGACAAAGATGAATCTGCCGCTGCCTGCGGTTCGGAAGGGAACTATGAGGTTGGAGGCATTTAAAGCGAATCCGTTAGCGTCTGCTTCGATGAATAGTGCTTCTACAGGCATTATAGCGGTGTTGAAACAATGGCGTACGCAAAAGAGCAACGTGCAAGGAGTGCCGCCGTATATGGTGTTACATGATGCGACGATTATTGATATTGCACAAAAGATGCCTATTACTACGCAGGATTTAAATGAGGTTCATGGGATGGGGGATGCGAAGATTAAACGCTATGGGCGGGAGATTTTGGGGATTGTGAATGGTGGAAATGGATTATTTTGAAGAGGATAACTTTTCTTGATATTTTTTGAATTCTTCTTGGTATTGCAGGATTTTTGATGCTACATCTCTTTCTTCTTTGGTCATGATATGAAATGACGAGTGACGTAAATGAGGGGCGGCTTGTTCTTCATATCTTTTTGCTACGGCTAGATACCCTTGTTCTCTTCTGATTATATCAACAAGACCATCGTGATTTAGATCGTACATGTAATCTCCATCCAAAGTTCTGCCTTCTCTTGGATGTTTTCTGTGGGCAGGATTTTTGGATTCATGATACATTACATAAGAGGACAATCCAAGGTATATGGCTGCGACAGCTGTGATCAGTACTTTCTTCGTTTTTGTTATCATAGATTATTGAAACTCTTGGAGGTATAATAATGATTGTTGTATAAAAATATACAATAATTTATAAGTAAATAGGGATTTTTGGTTTAATATGACTAAAGATTTATTGCAGGAAGCAGGATTAAGCGGAGGAGAAGCCGAGATTTATATGATTCTGCTCAAATTGGGCGAGGCGTCGGCAACAAAGATAGCACAACATACAAAAATTGCACGGCCGAATGTCTATGATTACTTAAACAAATTAAAAGAGAAAGGATTTGTGAGTTTTGTTACAAAAAATGGTAAGACGTATTATATTTCATCACCGCCAAAGCGAATTGTAGAATATCTGGAAGAAAAAAGAGATCTTGTTAAAGATAATTTAGCGCAGTTACACAAATTATATGTGGGGGTACGAGAAGCACCAACGGTGGAAATATTTGAGGGGGTACAGGGTTTTACTTTTTTGATTAATGATATTATTGCAACAAAAAAAGATTTTGTGGGCTGGGGCGGCTCGGATAAACTCAAAGAGTATGTGCCTGCACACGTTATTGAGAGATATCTGAACTTAAGACAGAAGAATAAGATTAACGCAAAACTGTT
>CAYSCV010000087.1:0-5363 GCA_964429715.1 uncultured Methanosarcinales archaeon | reverse complement strand
AATTTCTGCTCAAGCCCAAAAGCTCAACGAAACCATTTTGCAACATAGCCCGTCCATCTTCTCCCTTCTCTCTGAAAAAGGCCTCCATTCATTTTTCCCCAAAGAAGGCATCGTTGCCCAATCTGCAGAGGCAAAAAGCAAAAAATACAACGCCACAATCGGCGTCGCCTTAGCCGACAACGGCGAACCTTTATTTTTATCAACAATCCAAGATAAACTCTCACTTTCCCCCAAAGACATTTATTTATACGCTTCAAGCTACGGTATCCCTGAATTACGTCAAGAATGGCAAAAACATATCTACCTTCAAAATCCCTCTTTAACCAACGCCCCTATCTCTCAACCACTTGTCGCCAATGGATTAACTCATGCTTTACAAATTGCAGGGTACCTCTTCATCAACAAAGATGACCTAATCATCACACCAGATCTCTTCTGGGGAAACTACAAATTAATCTTCGAACACGCCCATCATGCTCAACTTAAAACATTCCCTCTCTTTACTAATGACCCAACCCCTCAATTTAATCTTCAAGCATTCTCCCAAACACTTCAACAACAACACGGGAAAAAAATCATCCTCTTAAATTTCCCCAACAACCCCACAGGGTATACCCCCACAACCACAGAAGCAATAGAAATTGTAAACACTCTGAAAACCGATGCCCAAGCCGGCAATCAACTTCTAGTTATCTGTGATGACGCCTATTTTGGCTTTTTTTATGAACAAGAGGTATTTAAAGAATCATTATTCTCTCTGCTCGCCAATGCCCATCCCAACATTCTTGCTATAAAAATAGATGGCGCCTCCAAAGAATTATATTCCTGGGGTTTGCGTGTTGCATTCATCACTTACGGCTCAAAAAACATCTCTCCACAAACATTAACTGCATTAGAAGAAAAAACTGCCGGCGCCCTTCGTGGCAGTATCTCTAATGTATCCCAACTAAGTCAAAATCTCGTATTAAACGCACTCCAAAGTGAGAAAACAGCAGCAGATCAACAGCATCATTTTTCCCTGCTGCAAAAACGCTATCACACCATTAAAAAAATTATCCGCAATCCAAGATACACCCCCTACTTCACCACTCTTCCCTGTAACTCCGGCTACTTCCTTTGTTTAAAAATAAAAAACGCAAACGCTGAAGACATAAGAAAACTCTTATTAGAAAAATACGACACCGGCGTCATCGCTCAAAACAATCTTATTCGTATTGCTTTCTCAAGCCTTCGCGAAGATCAAATAGAAAAAGTAATTGATAATATTGCCAAAGCCAGTCAAGAGATTGCAAATAACGACAATAATAAATAAAGAGGAGGTAATCATGAATAAAAATAAATCAAAAATAACAATCGTTGGCGCAGGAAACGTCGGCAGTCAAACTGCTTTTTATACCGCTCTCCAAAATCTTGGTGATATTATTCTAATAGACATTGTCGAAAGTCTTCCTCAAGGAAAAGCGTTAGATATTCAACAATCTCTCACACTCACAAATTCCACCGCAACCGTGTTCGGAACAAATAAATACGAAGACACTGCTAACTCTGATATTATCATCATTACTGCAGGTATTGCTCGTAAACCCGGCATGTCACGTGAAGAATTATATAACATCAATGCAGGGATCATTCAATTCGTAGTCAAAAACATCCTCTTATTCTCCCCAAATCCGATTATCATTATCATAACTAATCCTTTAGATGCTATGGTTAAATTAGTCTACGAACTAAGTCACTTACCTAAACATCGTGTACTTGGCATGGCCGGTACCTTAGACACTGCGCGTTTTAAACATTTCATTGCAGCACAGCTTAATTGCCCACCACAACAGATAGAAACATTTGTTCTTGGCACCCATGGTGATGCGATGGTTCCAATTATAAGCCACACCACTATCAAAAGCCAACCAATCACAGAACTATTAACCCAAGAAAAAATAAATGACCTTGTCAAACGTACTCAGCATGGCGGTGCCGAAATTGTAAATTATTTAAAAACCGGCAGTGCTTTCTTTGCTCCCGCTATTGCCATTGTTGAATTATTAAACGCTATTATCAACGATACAAAAGAAACACTCCCCTGCTCCGTTCTCTTGCAAGGAGAATATAATATCAATAATCTATTTATGGGCGTCCCTGTACAATTAGGAAAAGAAGGCGTAGAAAAAATCATAGAATTAGAACTATCGGCAGCAGAAAAAATTCAATTACAACAAGCTGCTGAACACATTCGCAGTATTACTGCTAAAAAATAATTAAGTAATGAGATGTTTGAATAATCAATCTTTTTACTCAAACTCCTCTAATAATAATTAATTCTCTTCTTGCCTATTTAATCTATTCAATTCTTCCAAGCAAATCACTCTTCGAGATAATTCCTTTAATCACTCCTTTATCCATTACAACCACTAACGAATTCTCTTTTAACAGCAATGATAACATCTGAAACCCCGTATTTAATGAAACAATTGGTGGTGCATCCTCTAAGACATCCTGTACTTTCAATACACTAATCTTTTCTGGATGATCCGCAATCTTTTCCAATATTGTTCTCTCCGTTACTAAACCGCAGATTTGTTTGTATTGATCACGCACCGGAATTTGCGAAATTCCTTTCTGTCTCATGATCTTAATAATCTCTTTAACAAAATCTTTACTCTGTACAAATGTAACTTTAATATTCAAAATATCTTTCGCTTTCAACTCCTCTTTTCCTCTCATACTCTCAAGCGTTGTAAAAATCTGCTGCGCTTTTGTATAGGATGGATCAAGCAATCCCGCTTCCACTTTTGCAATTAAACTCTGCGACACATTCGCTTTATCCGCCAGCTCTTTTTGCGTCAAATGATACTTCTTACGTAAACGCTTAATCTCTTCTAAATTACTTTTATCATTCATAATTAAGATATAACCGCTCAAGAATATAAACCTTTCGTAATTATTCGTATTGGAATATTTTATTCAAGACCATTTATATATCTCCTTCCTTCAACATAAACCATGGTATACATATATGGAGAAAGAGAATTGGTAAATTTATTGCAACACCCTCTGGTTAAACCACAGATTAATCCTGGGGTTTTTAGAGGTATATCTGGCGGCACACAAATTGATTATGCACTTGGCATCGTACAAAGTGCTGTAGAAGCAAACATTGACAATCAAGAATTAACTGCTATGTATACTCACTTTAAATCCCTTAATCCTTCAAGATATAGGCCAAGAGTCGAAGTTGATTATTCCCAACCAAAAAATCCACATTATAGTGCTCGTCGATGTACTGAACCAATTGATCCTTTTCCATAACTTTTTTAAAGCATTAATAAAAAAAATAAACCCAAAAGAGGAAATCAATACCCAATAAACAAACAAAAAAAAACGAGGTACAAAAACATGACAAACAATTTTTTATTTACATCCGAATCTGTAACCGAAGGTCATCCCGACAAAATCTGTGACCAAATCAGTGACGCCCTTCTTGATGCCATCTACAAAGAAGATCCCCAAGCGCGTGTCGCAATTGAAACACTTACAAAAACTGGTTTTGTCGTTGTTGCAGGAGAAGTGACAACTAAAACATATATTGATGTCCAAAAAGTTGTACGTGATACTATTCTTGAAATTGGTTATGATAAACCAGATTATGGATTTGAAGGCTCTACCTGTGGTGTACTCAGCGCCATTTCAGAACAATCCCCCGACATCGCTCAAGGTGTTAATGAAGGAGAAGGTCTGCATCAAGAACAAGGTGCCGGAGACCAAGGCTTAATGTTTGGATTTGCCTGTAATGAAACACCTGAACTCATGCCTCTCCCCATAATGTTAGCCCATAAATTAACCCAGCGACTAGCCTCCGCCCGAAAACGCGGCGAATTATGGTACTTACGTCCTGATGGAAAATCGCAAGTAACAGTAGAATACGAAAACAACAAACCAAAACGTGTTGATACTGTTGTTATTTCTACTCAGCATCATCCTGATATCGATTTAGAAACAATTCGTCGCGATCTAATTGAAAAAATCATCAAACCTCTCTGTCATGAATGGGTTGACAACGAAACTAAATACTTCATCAACCCCACCGGACGCTTTGTTATCGGTGGTCCCGTTGGCGATGCCGGCGTTACCGGTCGAAAAATTATCGTAGATACCTACGGTGGCTATGCTCGTCATGGTGGCGGCGCATTTAGTGGAAAAGACCCAACCAAAGTGGACCGCTCCGCCGCATATATGGCCCGCTACATTGCAAAAAACATCGTCGCTGCTGGTTTAGCCGACAAATGTGAATTGCAATTAGCCTATGCCATCGGTGTCGCTCAACCTGTTTCCATCTACGTACAAACATTTGGCACAAATAAAATTCCCGAAGAAAAAATATCGGAATTAGTCAAGAAAAATTTCAACTGCACACCAAGAGCCATCATCGACACATTAAACTTGCGTCGACCGATTTACAAAAAAACCGCCAGTTATGGCCACTTTGGCAGAAACGACCCTGACTTCACCTGGGAGAAAACGGATAAAGCGGAATTGTTACGACGAGAAGCGGGGTTGTAATTTTTTAATTTATTTTTTTTACCTCTTTTTTAACATTACACTTATAATTTATTCTCTTCGGATAAAACTGCAATACAAATACTACTAACCAGCGCACTTCGGCTGCATATCTAAAATAAAACTTACTTTAAAGTAACAAAATTACATAACGCTTAAATATTACATTTAATCTCAACCCTAAAATATGGATAAAATACTTAAATATCTTAATCTTAATGCGTCCAAAAAAATGGATAGTAGAACAATAGAAATTGTACAATCAATTTATAACCAAGCCCCAAACGGAATTTATATTACACCTACTTCGAAGGAACCAGTAAAACAATTTTCTTTTGAAAGTGATGGTTCCGACGTAAGTTCACATACAATAGCTAATTCGTTAGAACAGTGTTATAATGAAGGGTATCATGCTTTGTTTATGCCTGAATTAGCACAGGTAAGAATAAAAAGTTTGGAATCAGGGTATAAAGATTTATGGCGTCGTACGTTTGGTGGGCCGTTTAGTATTTGGTATTTAACACCTAGTGCCATGATTACTGGAAAAACAAAAAGTGGTGCCAAAGTAGTATTATATATACATATCCCTAACTATTTCAGTGACCCTCAAAATTTAAGAGAGATAAGATATAAATTAAAGAACGGTGCTGGTCCGATGCCACAAGATAGTTTTAACGAATTAGTAGCTCAGGAAGGTAATGGCAGAGTCTTTTTAGTTGATTATGATAAAGCAAGAAGTTTTCCTACGGTATATCTAGGTGTTGAAAATCTCTTAGAACATCCTCAAACAATTCCTTTTTTTGGTGGAG
>CAYSCV010000086.1:0-5473 GCA_964429715.1 uncultured Methanosarcinales archaeon | reverse complement strand
AGAACTTTCCAGTAAGGAAAGTCACGAACGCTAGTGACTAGACTTGCCGTAAGGCCAGTTTTCGTTACACTCTAATCTCTCTCCACACCATTTCTAACGGTTGAAAATACTCTCGCGTGAATCTCACCACTTCATCAACCGAAAAAAGTTTGCATGTATACGTATCTATCGTAAGCAAAGGTTCATTCACCCCGCCCCAAGCGTTTGCCGGATACGTATACACCTGACAGCCTGACGTCTTCCAATGTACCCAGCCCGCATAGCCGCATTCGTGGGCAGATCTTGTGTAGGGTCCGCCAATAATTTCCATCTTAGAAATCTCAGCCAATTTAATCAAATAATCTTTAATTTGTGGTGGCTCAACAATTCTCTCCGTTATCGCTTCCATCATCAACCGCTGGCGAATGATATTTGGTGCCAGATTCCGCCACGGTGGTTCAATTAGTTGTTCTAAATCAGTGTTTTTCATTGTCTATTTCTATTATCTCATTTATTTGTTATTCAAGAGTAGCTATAATAAATTAAGTACATAGAACTATTGCCTGATTTTTACGATTTTAAGCAAAATATTTAAATAAAATAGCTACTTTTCTTATTTTATGGATAAATATTTAGACAAATTAGATCTTAAAATAGTACAGGTCTTAGATTGGCATGCCCGTCTCCCTTTGCAACAGATTGCCAAAAAAGTAGGTTCAAATAAAGACGTCGTTGCCTATCGCATCAAGAAAATGGAACAGGCCGGCATCCTCACTTGTTACTTCCCTGTATTAGATATGAATAAACTTGGTTATTACACCTCCCGCTTCTATCTTGACATCGAAGAGATGGACGTCCATACCGAACAAAACTTTATTGCCTTTGCCGATGAAAAAATTAATGCCGGATTGATTTTTCGCATGGACTACCCCTATCGCTACGGTCTTATTATCTGGACAAAATCAGTCTACGAACTCGAATCAATTATTATAAAGATAAAAACCCATCTTGGCAAACGCCTCCTTCGCTATAACTATACCCTCTTTTGCACCTATAAAGTCTACCCTAAAGATTACCTATTTCACAAAAAACACCACGACACCGCCTATACTAATAAGCCCTGCGAACAAATACCCTGTGACGTAGAAGAATTCAATATCTTAAAACTGTTAGCAGATGATGCTCGCATCTCCACAGTTGAACTTGGCCGCATCCTTCAAATTCCTCAAACGACAATCTCCCGTAAAATAAAACAACTGGAACACAAAAAAATTATTTTGGGCTATCGTGCCGAAATCCACATCGCGAAACTCGGCTACACAAACTATTTTCTTGAAATCTACCTTGAAGAAAATACCCAGTGTAAAGACATCGAAGCCTGGGCGAATACCCACCCTAATACCATCTGGCTGCAAAAAATCATCGGCACCTGCGATCTTGAAATTGAAGTCGAAGTCAAAGACCGCGAAGCCCTAGAACAACTCCTCAACCATCTGCGCCAGAAATTCCCCACGATTCGTAAAATCATTTTCTTTTCCCAAGAATATAAAAAATTGACATTTTTGCCAACGGGATGAGATAATGAAAAAATTAGTCCTAGAAAATGTAGTCGGAACCATTCCTAATACAGGCGAATCCGTTAAAGAAATAAAAGAAATACGAAGAAAACTCTCCAACCAAAAATTTAATCTTAACCAAATTAATCAATTGTCAGAGTAAAAGTATATTCTTTTCACTTCCCTTTCCCATACTCTCGCCCAAACAACTCAACCAACCGCGTCGCCATCTTCTCCCCCACCCCATCAATAGTCATCAACTCCTCCTTCGTCGCATGTACCAACCGCGTAATCGAACCAAACCGTGAAAGTAACACTTTCGCCGTCTTATACCCTACATTTGGTAGAGATGACACAAAATACTCCTGCAATTCTTCAACCGTATGCGGTTTGCGTTCATGCAATGAAACATCAGATCCTTTCTCCTGCTCTCGTCGCGCCATAATCGCAAAAAGAGACGCCGTCTCCTTCGGATTCTTAGTATACAATATCGGAATTCCAAAATCTAACACGATACACGCAATCATTCCCCGTATCGAATGCGGATGTACTTTACGCTGCGCATAAATATCCTCTTCCCCTTCAATCACTAAAATCGATTTCGCAAAATGCTCTTTCAATCCTTTCATCTGTTCTAACAATCGCCCATCAATGAGCGAATCCACAAAATCCGGCACTTTCTTCAACTCCACCGCTAAATTTCCGGAAAGAATATAATCCGCTGACTCCAACTGCGCCGTTTTTACCGACACATTCAACTCCATCAACTCTTTCACGATCCGATTATCCTTCTCTCGATGATCTGCTAAGATTGTCACCATTTTATCTTCCAGAATAAACTGCTGCAACGTCACCGCTGGTTTCGTGCGCACAATCTCATCTTTCAGCACCGTAAACTGCTTCTTGAGTGTCTGCAAATGCCGATGCATCTTCTTCTCCTTGTGATGCGCACTCCATCTGTATGCCTCATCTCGCGTACCTTTTGTTACCAGCACCGTCACTTCCCCCTTCTCTAACCGTCCCGTCCTTCCTCGTCGTTGAATCGACCGAATCGCACTAGGCACCGGCTCATAAAAAATAACTTTATCCACTTTTGGAATATCTAACCCCTCCTCTGCAACCGAAGTTGCAATCAACACCGTAAACTCCCCTCCTCGAAACTTATCCAGAATTTCCTTCTGTTGCTTCTGCGAAAACCCTAACCCATTCTTTTTCGCCTGTCCCACAAAAATATGATTTGAAATCCCCAATCCATTCATCTCTTGTACAATCATCTCCGCCGAATCACGAAACTGCGTAAAAATAATCACTTTTGCCAAACTGTTCTCAATCAACAACGGCTGTATTAACGAATCTAACTTCAGCAGCTTCGGATGCTTGTGCTCTTGCCCAGCCAACTTCTCCGTCAACCCCGCCGCCGCTTTAAAATTCATGTCCTGTGCTAAATTCTTCGTCGCTTTCGTTTTACTCGTTAACGCCTCTGCAAACATTTTTGTAAAATATTTCTGCAGCGGCACAATCCCTTGACTTTCTAACAATTCCAATCCATGCTCAATCTTCAAACACTCCGCCAACAATGACAGCGATCGAAACGCCCCCATCTCTTGCTCCCCAGAACTAATCTTCTTCTGCAGCTCCCCCTGCAATCGTAACAATTCTCCTTTAGTCATTTCCAAAGAAGACACACACCCTAACAACTTCATCTCCTCAAGTTTCATCTGTAACGCACTTTTCAACAACTTCTGCACCTGCTGATACTCCTCCGGAAAATCCACTTTAATCCACTTAAATTCCACCTCTTGCACATACTGCGCAACATCCGGATCATCTTCCGTACGCACCTCTACTTTTTCAATATGTAAACATTGACATAACTCTTTTATTTTCTCTAAATCACTTCCCGGTGACGCCGTCAACGCTAATATCCTCCCCCGCGTCGCCACTTTCTCATACTGCTCTGCCAACCACACATACGAATACTCTCCCGACGCATGATGCGCCTCATCAAAAATAATCAACGACAACTCCTCTAACTTCACTCGTCGATTAATCACATCATTCTCAAGTCCTTGCGGCGTACTTATAACAATCTTAGCCGTAGTCCATAACTGCGCCCGCTTCTCTGGCGAAACTGAACCTGTAAATAACACAATCTCTTCAGCAGGAATTGTAAAATGCTTCTGAAACGTCACTTGATGCTGCTCACATAACGGCTTCGTTGGCGCAAGTAACAAAATCTTAGAATCAGGATACTTCATCAACCGCTGCACACTCAACATCAACGCAATCGCCGTCTTCCCTAAGCCAGTGGGCAATACCACTAACGTATTATGACTTACTGTCGTATTAAAGATAGTCTGCTGGTACAATCTCGGGTTGAAGTCTTTGAGCATATCTTTTTACCTTTTTCACTTCATTCTTTATAATTATTTATGTTCAACTAAATATTTTTATCTCAACCCCTATTTATCAAGCAACCTAAACGCTTCTTTATCAAATTTTGAGAACCCAAACCATTTCTTACCCAAATCTTTCAGTGACGCCCCAAAATGATACACTTCTCTATCATCAATAATAAGAAACCGGTCGTGTGCCTCTTTAAATTCTTTAATCTCAATCGGCGGATACTGTGAATTATATTTAACCACATCCAACGCTAATTGTTTCGAAATCTCTTTCGTAAATATAATCACTTTCACATCCTTCTTTCGTTTGCTCAACAACGTTAAAACAGAATCATCAATATAATTATCAATCAAAATAATAGATTTATCCGCCATTCTAATCAGATCTGAAACAAACTTGTATGCATCAAATATCTGTCCCTCAAAAAAGATCCCTTTATCCGGCGTAATATCTTTCCGTTGTATCGCATCAAATACTTCTTCAAATTTTTGATCATATTCTATGTGCTTCCTCTCAATCGTATCCAATCGTTGAAATATCTGCGCATTAGTTGAAATGAATCTCCTCATAGAAACAAAAGCACTCATAATTTGGATACTTATTCTCACTGCCGTCTCACTTTTAAGCACTCCTGAGAGCATGGCCACACCTTGCTCTGTGAAAGCATAAGGGATATATTTCCTATGTGTTCCGCGTCCTTTGTTTAAGGTCGCAAATTGCGATCTTAAAGAGTATGCTTCGGAATCTGTCAATTGAAACATAAATTCCTCTGGAAATCGCTCAATATTTTGTTTAACCTGTTCATTTAAGCATCTAGTTTCAACACCGTAGAGTTCTGCCAAATCTTCATCGATCATTACTTGTACTCCTCGAATAAGATAAATTTTATTCTGGATGCTTTTTTCTTGTAAAATTAGCTCATTATTCATATTTTACCTCTACATCAGTTGGATAAACTTGAAGTCAGAATTTGTGACCACCTTAAACTAAATTCTATCTTTTTGCCTTTCTCCATAACTTTTATTCATCAAAATACTATATAAACCCTATCCGCACTTGTCCAGTGCAAGAAATTAGGAAACTACCTAATTTCTGCACAGAAATACGATATTCTTCGTATTTCTTGTGACCAGTGGATGTAAAAATATCTAGTTTTAAGCGTTATACCTTCATTATTTAACTGTTTTAGCTCCTCCGCTCCCTTGTCCAGTGCCCATCATTTCTCTTAGAATTCCTGCATAATAATTATGTACCTATGGGTTTGGCTAGACGCCTCAATACCCTCAGATTTGACACTTATAGCCAAACTGAGGATAAGAAGAGTTAAGTCCAATATTTTTTAGTCGCTAAACGGCTGGTGGGGGAACATTTCGAAACGACGAACGAAACAGGTGGAGTTCCTAAAAAATAAAAAACGCCCTATGACAAACTCTGTTTTTTCCCCTTGAAAATATTGCATTAAAAACCAACCACTCCTGTATTTTAGGGCAATTAACATCAATTAAGCTAAATTTACTATGTCTGTCTTATAT
>CAYSCV010000085.1:0-5547 GCA_964429715.1 uncultured Methanosarcinales archaeon | reverse complement strand
GATTTTCAGTACTGAAATACAATCTTGTGTTGTATTTCATGTACCCCGCAGCTCTGCTGCGATTGGGATAGCCGCTTTCAGGCTCGACAGTTTATTTTCGAAAATTAAGATCAGATTCCATCTATCGTGCGGTCAAAATTACCCTAACAGATGCTAAAGATAGTGTTGAATTTGCCGAGAAATTTATTCCACAAATCAAAACAGCGTATAACTCTTTAAAGTAATTTATATCACATAATGTTCTAATAATCCATTTGATTTGGTACCAACCAGCATTGCTCCTCGTCCTCTCTGCTGCGTCGACTCTCTTCTTCCCGCCGCCATACCACATCTAGAGAAACATAATATAAGTGCACTTTTTTCAAATCACACCTTGCTTCCCTGTTTCCCGGCGCCACATAATACCCCTCCAGAAATTGTCCAAATTGATTCCGTAAACGATCCCCACATTCATCCCTTTTTATGGGAAAAAATTCTATATTCCGATATTTTCTTTCAAGGAGAGCAAATCCTTCTTGGGCAATATCTATGGCTACTTGTTCCCATTTAGAGTATACTACTTTTTTCTCTATTATTGTCATAACTTCAATTCCTTCGCGATATTTATAAACTTTCTCCTCAATACTTTTATACTAAAAGACAATCTCAATGAAAATGGATCATATTCTTGAATACCACGTCCCAAAAGACCTAATCAAAGTATTCCAAGACCAAGCCAGACAAAAGATGCAAGCCGAGAAATGGACTGGCAGAAATATTGAAGTAAAATTCAACAACTTCGTCCACTGCTGGATCACCGAAGAAGCCTTCAAACAAATTCTCATCCAACGAAATATTTGGTTTCGCTACCGCGGCTTATACTTTGGCGATGCAAAAGGCGCAGGAGCAGACTTCATCGTCAAACTCAACGGAATCGAAACCTCAATCGGCCTACGCAGCATCGCGCCAGAATCAATAGAAAAATGGAAAACCGTCGCCTACCCCGACGACCGTTTTCGTCTAGAAAAAGAAAAGATTGCGCAGTATCATGTCGTCTGCAATCACACAGACGGCCACACTAAATTCTTCGGCTGCATCTCAAAAGAAGATCTACTCGCCGCATTAGAAACATCAGAGCGAAAGTATAGTAAACTCAATCAAGAATACTTTCGGATAATTCCTTTAGAAAAATTCACGTTACACGCACTCAGAGAACTATTGGAGAAGATGGAGAGGGTGTGAGTTTCTTATTTCACTCTCTTTTTATCGATTTCCCATATTTCTCAAGTACAGTATCACTTGGTATTGGAATTGGCCTACCATTCATGAACACAGTAATACCTAATTCTTTAATTCCGATGTAATCCGCAACAAGATCAGTATAATCATAATTAATATGGATAGGTACACTATGTTGAACTAATAGATTTCTAGCATGTTCAACACATTTCCACCAGGTAACACCAACAATTTCTATCTCTTGAAAAAGTGTCTTTTTATGGGATTCTTTGAGTAATGACACAAGCTGTCCTATCTGTGAACCAAGGTCATAATCAAGCCATGCGTCTTCACTCGGACTTGAGATTTGTCGTACCTTTTCTCTGGCAGGAGGATGTTGAAACGTAGACAAATTATAGACTGTATAACCCTGATTTAGATATTCTGTAATGCGGGACTCTATTTGTTTTCTCACAAAATGATTTCGATCCATATTATCATAATGAACAGTAACCAATGTATCCAGTACCGGAAATTTATCTTTTGTTTCCAATTTCATATTCTCTAATTTTCCTCTTGATCAACTTCTCATATTGCTTACGCACACTCATTGGCTTTCGCATAATCCCACAATGTTCTGTGAGCGCTTGTGCAATCTTCTGCCAGCTCGGCCGTGGAGGATTATACGCACCAGACAAATGATATGTCGGATCAGTTGTTAATCTCATAATCAATGCTTGTTCATCTTCACTATAAATTACTTGTCCGCGTGCCATTGCTCCCGCTCTCGCCGCAGCCGTCGTATCATACTCTTCTGCAAAAATACCTTTGCTTTGTTCCTTTGCAATCCGACCGCCGCGAGAACCATTTGCAACTATTTGATCCAAAGAAAACGCATGAACACCTCTCTGTAACGCATAACTCTTTTTCCCTCCTGTACTCGAACCAGCCTGCGACCCTTTTTTTGCATTATGTCTTATTTGTGCAGCTGTCAAACCATGAATCCCATAACGCCCTATTACTTTTTTATAAGCATATACCTCCTGGCGATATTCTATCTCTATTTTTCTATCTCCTGTTTTCAGTCTTCCTCTTTCTTCCGCATATTTTATTACTGCATTTATTACATTTGCTTTGAATTGTAAATCTCCTCGCGTAACATATTGTTCTCCTATTTGTTCTAATGATCTTGGCTCAAGATCTGCAAGATAATCTCTAATTTTTTCCGTTCTGTACTCTTTTGATATTTTCTCCCACTGTTGAATTTTTTCTTGTGAAGTAAGATACATATTTAGAATCTGATCAAGATGGTGAGTATATAATCGATTAGCCGTATCTCTAATAATAGTGACCAACACCCTCTGTTTTTCATCAAGTATATATTTCATTGGTAGAGTTTATGATAATCCACTTTATATTTATCGATTAATTGGGTTAATTCAAAATAAGAATCTTCTTTCCATGCTTGTGGCGTAAAATGAATTGCTTTCAACCCACCCAATTCCAATCGCCCAGGTACAAATATTGCCGAAGCCTTCAACCAGGTTGGATGAATTTCTTCTATTCCAAATTCCAATACAATCCCTTCCAAACCTCTTTCATAATGTAAAGCATAATCTCTTGCTAATCTAAAATCATCAGTTAAACTAATACAATGCCCTCGATAAAATTGTTCATGCTCTGCATATATTCTTCTCAAGTGCATTTGTGCTAACTCTTCTGCTTCTTGTTGTGTCGGTTTTCGCTTCCCATTCAATTCATCGCGCACACACTTGTTCAAACGGTGATAATAACATTCCGTCTCTTCCTATCTGCAGTGCATTTTCATACTTTGTCCCATGATATAAAGTAATCATTTTTTTGGCACCTGGACATATAGTAGAAAATCATACACCTTTTCTTCAACTGTGCGCATCGTTTTAATTTTTTGAGAACTGGAGAGAAGATCATATTGATCAGGAAAAAGATGGGTTAATTCGATGACTTTTCGGGTGAGGTCTTCTTTTTTTTCACCAAGTGCATTGAGGCTTATGGCACGTAAGGCGTTTATTGTATAGCCAAACACACCTCCTCTTAATTTATTTTTTTGGTAATATTCTGTAAATGAATCTCCATATAGTTTTTCCATTTCTTTTCGCCACTCTCTACGTTCTGGATGATTTGTTCCAAAATTATCTTCAATTAAGGGGTAAGTGAGATACTTATTGACAACTTGAAACATTCTTTCAACTGTATTTTTCTTTTCTGAATTGAAGAGACCAAGATCAATTGAAAGAATATTCTTATAGAGTGGCGGATGAATCATGACAACATGCGGATCTTGTGCAAGTATTTGTTCAATAGAAAGAGCAGTCATTTCATCCCTCCTTCTTAAATAAAGAAACATACGCAACAATTGTATTGTCAAATAGCGGTAATAAATTTAATTTGTGTTGCAACGGAGTCTGATCATTGGCGATATTTTCGCTTAATCTCTCAATTGAACTCATTAATCTCTCCACTCTTTCTTTTCTCTCACCCTCATAAGCATCCTCTAAATAACTTACCCCGCCATTTACAGAAGTAATTGCATTTCCGCGCAATTTATTTTGATGAATATAATCTGAGAATGCTTGACCATATTGTTTCTCCATTTGCTCAACCCAGATCCTCCGCTCTGGATGATGTTCAAAATCATCTTGAATAATTGGTGCTTGTACATAATGATAAAGTACATCTAATGAGAATTTGACCTCTTTTATAGACAGAGTAGGGAACAATCCATACTCAATCTCGGTATCTAAATCCAACAGTGGAGGAAGAATAGAAAATGAAACACTCTTAATATGTGGATCTTGCTGTACAATTTCTTCCATAGATATATTCTGCCCCATCCTCTTTAATTTCTCAACTCTATTTATAAATCTTTCTAAATATAACTACTCTAGAGTGATATTTAAGAAACATTTAAAAATAAATATCTTCTTTTACCTTTTAAATGACTTCCCCCCTTCCTCACTATCAAAATATCCCTCTGCGAGCACTTCAAAACCAAGAGCGCACACTCTATTACTCATCTGCCGCCGAAGAATTAGAACAATCCCTCTGTTCTCATCTTTCTCCCTCCGCAAAACTACCGTTTCCCAATCTCGTTTCCATAATCGATAAACACACACAACAAGGCGGCACGGGTTTGCTCTTAAACAAATATGGCTTTATTCTCACCTCCTATCACCTTGTCAATCAATTTCAGAAAAACCCTTTCTCTAAATACCAACACCACATTCACAACAGCTCCCATCGCTCCCATCCAATCGATCCCTCATTTTTTGCGTATGATCCTCTTCATGATCTTGCCATTATTCGTTCTCTTGGCGTAACCCCCCCTATTTCCTCAGTTACTATCTCTCCTACTCCTCTAGGTATTGGCAAATCAATTAATTATTTCTCTTTTGTTGATGGAGAACGAATCTCTTTACACCAAGGAAAAATTCAATCCACTTCTTATGATGTCTATTATCCAAAGAAAACTATCCTTGACGCCATCGCATTCTCAGGTGAAGGCCAACGCGGATTCAGTGGCGCCCCTTTATTCAACAATCAAAACCATCTTGTGGGCAATCTCTTTGGAGGCGGCTATCTTGATGATAACAATGACCAAAATAATAACAGCGATGAAGAAATAAATTTTGGCACAAAAGCAATATATATCACAAAACTCATTCAAGACCTAATAACAAATCTTCATCACACAAAATAAAAAAAATATCTTAATTTTATTACACTCCCATGATTCTCCCCCGCCCCCGCCCTCACTTCCCAACCAAAGCCTTTCTCGCTCCCATGGCCGGCGTAAGCGACCCCGCCCTCAGATTAATCTGTAAAGAACTCGGCGCCGGATTAGTAGTTACGGAATTTACTAATATTCATGCCATTGTCGCAAAAAGCAAACAACTCCCCTCCATAAAACAATTCATCGAATATCACGAAAATGAACGTCCTCTCTCCATTCAACTCTTTGGTTCAAATCTCAACATTCTCGAACAAGCCGTCAAAATCGTCTCCCCCCATTTCGATATTATCGATTACAACATGGGCTGTCCCGCTCCCCATATTACAGAACAGATGGCTTGCTCAGCCCTCCTCCAACATCCTGATCTAACCAGAAAAATCTTCCGCACCATCATCCAAGCCACAGATAAACCTGTCTCTGTCAAAATCCGCGCCGGCATCACCTCTCCAAACAAATGGCAAGACATCGCAAAGATCGCAGAAGAAGAAGGTCTCTCCATGATTACATTCCATCCGCGAACCGTCAAACAAGGCTACTCCGGAAAATCCGATTGGCAATTAATTAAACAACTCAAACAA
>CAYSCV010000084.1:0-5722 GCA_964429715.1 uncultured Methanosarcinales archaeon | reverse complement strand
AGGAAAGGAAGGAACGCTAGTGACATTCGCCGCTTTCAGGCTCGACAGTTTATTTCACTCCTAAAATCACACAAACCTTTTTAAACCACCCTCATTCTATCCACCACATCTCCGAAATGTAGGGTTGCTCCCCTGAATCTGAGAAGAAATTAAAAAAAATAGAAAGTATCAAGAATGGAGGCAAAATAATATGGGAATGTACAAATACGTACGTGACGCGTGGAAAAAACCATCCACCACAAATAACGACCTATGGCGTGAACGCTTAATCGCCTGGCGTAGAGAAGATTCTTTAGTAAAAATTGATCATCCAACACGAATTGACCGTGCTCGATCATTAGGATTTAAAGCCAAACAAGGTTATGTAGTCGTTCGCCAACGCGTTGTTCGTGGCCAGCATACCAGACCGCAAATCAAATCTGGACGCAGACCAAAACGCTCCGGCACCAGAATGAACTTACGCAAGAACTATCAACAGATTGCCGAAGAACGTGCTCAGAAAGAATTTCCTAACTTAGTTGTCTTAAACTCCTATTGGGTAGCCCAAGACGGACGACACTACTGGTACGAAATCATCTTTGTTGACCCTAACCACCCTGTAATCAAAGCAGATAAGCATATCAACTGGATAGGCAAAGGAAACAACCCTCATCGTGTCTTCTACGGCAAAACATCCGCAGGAAAAAGAGGAAGAGGATTGCAAGCGTAAAGAGTTTATTTTTTTTATTTATTTTATTTTTATTGATTTTAAATGAAGAAAGAGAAGAAAATACACCACCAAAAAACACCGAAAATATAATTACTGAACAATAGTAAAATAAACACAATATTTATATATAAAGGCTATTTCTATACCCTACATGAACAAAATAGCACTTTGCCTCGCCTCAATACTTACATTTCAAAGCACACCCCTATATACTACTCCTCCCACATACGCACAAGAACAAAAAGTAAGTATCCCCTCCCAACATAAAAAAACAAGCTTTCTAGAACAACTCATAGATACACTTGAAATAACTCAAACTGAGAAAGAAAAACAAAGAATCATCAAAGGATATAACCCAAAAATAGATTACCAATCAAAATACCAAGACATCACCAAACAGATTTGGGAATTACCACTTGTCCAATATAAGAATAGCCATTTTTTAGCAGATAACAAGAATATGTATGAATTTGGGAATATCAGAATTCAAATGGATAACACTTATTTTGACGCCAAGAACAATGCAATCATAGCAAAAGACAAACCAAGCATGGATTTATTAGTACGTTATGATCAAGTAGAACACCAACATTGGGATTCCGCACAAAAAAAAGTAATCAAAGAAGATCGAATAGTGAAAGAATTTCAATCTATTGTAGAATCAGTATGTGAAAATAGTAATCAATGTACCTATAAAATTAATACACCAAATAGTATTAAAACAAACCCCAATGAAAAAGACACCATAAACCAAGCATATTATCTTGCAAGCCATCTTGCAAAGATCTCTCTTGGATCTATTCAATCAAAAAATAAAAAATGGCTTGCCCAGCCTTGGACACAACCACAAGAGGAATATAAAAAGACAGCACCAATTGATCCAAAAACAGGTGAATTCATCTTTTATGGAGAAGATTGGTGTAAACCTTGTCATGAAATTGCAGATTACTTATTTGAGCAAAAGATACCCTTTCAAGAAAAAAGCCAAAAAGATGCTTCCACCCTGTGCAAAGGAGGAGTACCCTATATTCTTAAAAACAACAACTGCATAGGGGTTGGTAAACCAATAATAATGGACCTAATCAGAAAAATATACAAAAAATAAAATAAGAACAAACTATTGCGAATCTTTATCAGCAAACGTACACGCCGGACCATTACAATAAGAATCATCCCCTCGAGGATGAGGATCCTCTGTATCCGGTATACCATCCCCATCATCATCATTATCATGAGCATTATCTTTTCCATCCTGATCTACATCATTATCATCTTTATCAGGAATTCCATCCCCATCAGTATCATCAGCTTCTCCATCACCCATTGCATACCCTACAACCGACTTCCCTGGCACATAAGACTTACAAGATACCAAAATCCCCGCCGCAAGTACAAAAATAAGCAATATTAACGCTAAACGTTTTATATTTTTCTGTTGTTTGAACCAACTTAAACCATTGTATTTTATCATAAATTTAACCTCCTTAAATCTTATCTTCGTACCACAGCATCTGTTTTAACAAACTTTTTAGTTGGAAAACCTTTCTTTGAACAAAGTTCTTTCTTCGTACCAAACTTATCTCCATAGACATACGCTACTTTTGTTGCACACCATGCTTTTTCTTTATTTATCTCCCCTTGTGAATTCATAGTAGTACACCCATTAAGTGATTCTTTATTTATCATAAGACCTTTTCCATCAATATAATTCCATTTACCAGAAATACATCCTGTTGATAATACTGTTCCATCTCTTGCCACATCACAAGCTTTCCATGCCGTACCATACTTCCCATTTGCAAAATACGCCCCAACTGTAGGCGCCCAAGAAGCATCATTAAACTTACTTGATTTCCTACTTGTACAATATTTATGACTCGTCGTTGCTTTTCCTGCTTTATTTACATATACCCAATTATTTACAACAGGTTCTGCTTTCTGAAGTGGCGTAAATGTTTTTACAACACTTTTGGTCGCAGGAGCACTAACTGCACGAACAGGAGTAGAAACCGCAACAACACCAATTGCCAAAATTAAGACTATTAACACAGAAATTACACTTAATATTTTTGAATTCATAGCACACACCTCATTTTTAATATTTTTTACTTAACACTTCATAAAAAACAAAGGAATATTTAAATGTTTAGGAACATTTGAGAATAGTAACAATAAATAATTAATAAACAATAAATGCCTGTATACCATACGCATTAAACGTTCGATATAACACTTCATAATAACTCGGCGTACAGCCAAAATAAGAGATAGTATAATCATATTTAGGATAATTTGTTTGATTTCCAGCACTAACCAAAGTAAAATTCACACCAATTATTTCTGTATCAATAACATCAGGAACTGTCCCTTCAATCAATATAATCCTCCCATAATCCATCTTGGTACTATTCACATTACAAGACACTTTATCAACTAATAGAGGATTATAATTAACCGGCAACATTGAATTTTTATTTAAAAGATGTAAGATTGTTGTATTTTCTGACACCACAAAATGACATAACGAAAAATCAGTTTGCGAATATAAAACATCACCACATAAATCTAAATTAACACCATCTGGCACATAAAGATACGCATCACTTCCCTCTTGGACTTCTACTCTCATTTCCAAATCCGCATCAAGCACATAATGAACATACGTATTAGGAAACACCAGCGCCACTAATAATACAACAAGAATATACCCCAATAAATAAACCACTAACTTAAGATAGTCCTTTTCTAAAACATATTTAAACATAAAAAATAACCAAAACAAAAATGACAAAAACAAAATATACCTTCCAAATAAATAACTAAAATTTTGCCAAAACAAAACATAGATAGGCATAACCAATATATATACTCCCCCCGTCACATAAGAAACCCATTTTAAAAACAAAATAGAAACAAAAGATTTCTTTAGATACATCCAAAATAATATCACCGAAAACACAGAAAACCAAAATAACGCTTCTGCATTAAATAAACCCCCATCAACCATATTCTTTAAAGAAGATAGTCCACTAATTATGAATAAAATAACATAAAAAATAACAGAATGACTCGTTTGTAAATCCTCATATAATCTCAACAAACAAAGTAGTATCAAAATAAAAATCAGTGGAATTAAAACCAGAAAAATATCCATAAAATACTCCGGAATAACATGCCTATAAAACAACCCCTCATCATACGTTTGATGCATCGGCATCTGAAATAACTCACTAAACCGCGTTAACACCGCTTTAGAAGTATGAATATGATGAAATTCTGTCGAACTCAACTTCCCATCATACACAGACCAATAATACCCATTGTAACCCAAATCAAACTTTTCAAGAAAATATACATAAGAACCAATTCCTACAAGATAACCAAATAACAATAAGAAAAACAATAGTAAAGGCAAATAACGAGCAGTATGTATGTAAGAACGTACACGCTTACTTGGAAAATGAGGAAAATTAACTATAATAAACAACACAAATGAAAGTAACGACAAAAAACCAAAAAACAACACCACTTTAAAATCACTTCTCCCAGTCGCAAAATTATCAACAAAGAATTTCATCACATTCATCATATAAAAATTTTTTTTAGAAATAAACAACAACACTAATGCCAAAATTCCTGTAACAAGCCATCCTTTCTTTAAAACCATAACCCCTTCAGAACGGACAGTTATATAAAGTTTACTTTAAATGAGAACAGAAAATGTTAGAAAGATTAATAGAAAGACTAAAAGAACATTCAAAAAAAATAAGAGTTATACTATTTTTAACCCTAATTAGCATACTAACAACCATCATTATAAAAAACATAACAGAAATAGATTTAACAGTTATTATACAACATGGATACATAACCCTTCTTATTTTTCTATTTGCAACTATACTAATTTCCATTAAATCATTTCAACTCAAATCTATTTCAGATACATTCACAAAGCCCAAATCCTACCCACATTTCATCAAAACA
Organism: uncultured Methanosarcinales archaeon; assembly: GCA_964429715.1. Classification (GTDB taxonomy): domain Archaea; phylum Nanobdellota; class Nanobdellia; order Woesearchaeales; family GW2011-AR9; genus JACPNA01. The sequence continues at coordinate 1,029 of CAYSCV010000084.1, read as the reverse complement.
TATTGTATGTCATCATTTATAGAATTAACCACTTTTACAGGCAAAATAGGCTCAGATGGATTTAAATATATATATTGGAAAGATATACCACAAAAAGAGAAAATAGGTATAATTATCACCCAGCGAAGTGCAGACATAATGGGATTTATACTTTTAATTTTGGCATTCTTCAAACCACTACTTTTAATCCCTCTAATCATTATTACAATCATCGTATACAGATATACAAACTACAAAAACCACGAAAATATAATTATAAAAAATCTACACCTACATTGGAAAGTCTGGACATTAATGCTTATAATTTCAATAAGTTCATATTTAATCATGGCAACCCAATTAAGCTTAATTTTTTATACTCTGGGAGTACAAATTAATCGAACTTTAATCAGCGGTTTCCTCTTTTCACATGGCGCAGGTGCAATATCCCAACTTCCATTAGGCATAGGAGCAAAAGATCTCTCAATATTATATATATTAAAAGAAAGCTTATCAACCCAAACCATCCTTATTGGTCTAATCTGGGCACGACTTTGCGGTGAATTTTTAAGTATCTTTCTTGGTGCTGCATTTACAGGCATCGAACTACTCAAAAAGAAAAGAGATAACACATCACAATAATCTATTTAAAATCACCCCCACTCCCAAAACATATGCTTTCTCTAACAAACTGGGCACGATTTGGACGCTGGATGATGCTTGTAAGTGGTATAGCTTGTATCAGCCTTGCGCTGCACCAAAGCCAAGACTTCATCTCTTGGTTTTTACGTATATGGGTGATTTCATTTGGATTATATTGTATATATATCGGACTTACTCAGTAAATCATTTTACTTCTACCTTCCTGTTCTGCTAGCTAACATGCTCACCTACGTAGCTTTTACATTCATCAATACAGACATACCTTTAGATCTTCACAAAACTATAAACAGAAAACGAATCATCGGCAACGGCAGAAATATCGCCGGCTACTTTTTTTTTACATTCACCGCATTACTCATTGGTATCTTACAAAAAAGACCAGTTCAA
>CAYSCV010000083.1:0-5749 GCA_964429715.1 uncultured Methanosarcinales archaeon | reverse complement strand
AGTCTAGTCACTAGCGTTCGTGACTTTCCTGTTGGAAAGAATTGCTTTTTGCAAACTCCTCTACAGATATAACCGTACGTCAATCTTCATTAGAAGTGCAATTGTATGATTCTAAAGGAGATTATTTGTTGCAGGATTGTGTTATTGGCAAAGGATATACTTTTCCAGGATTGTTATTAACGGTGCATCCAGGGAAGAGAGAAATATGTATTGAGAGTATTTATGTGAAACCAGAATATTGTGGACGAGGAGTGGGAACGGCGTTTGTATGTCAGATTATAACAGAAGGAAAAAAAGAGGGATATGATAAAATTCGTGTTGTTGCTGATGCTGAGACAAATGCAGTTGAGTATTGGATGAGAGTTCATGGTTTTAACGCGGTTGATGAATTGTTGCCGTTGGTGTTAGAGCGGAATATTTGAAATGGTAAAATAAATTTAGAAAAATATTTATTTTTTAGATTAATTATTTAGGTGGTTAGAATAGAGGAGTTGACGATTGATTTGGAGAAAGTGTGGAAGTTGAGATTGGGTTAGTTCTGGTATGTTCCCATAGTGAGATGGGCTTTGAACGCACGTAATTGTCCGAGGGTAAAAGAGGTGGGATAGATGGTGAAGATTTCTTCCGGAGGAATATTTAGACGTAAAAAATCGAGAGCATCGACTTTGGTGATATGTTCGATTAGTTCGTCTGATGGTTCAATGGATAGGGGCTCTATTTTAGATAGAGAAGTTGGTTGAGGTTTTATTTGTGGTTCTGTTGAATTGTAGGTTCCCATGGTGACATGAGCTTTCCATTGGGCGAGGGGAAGAGTTTGGGTATTGCGGTATTTTGTTTTGAGATTATCTACGGTTGCGCTTTCTTTGAATTCAGCGATGGCACGTTCTTTTGTTAGTGATGGTTTATAGGAACTGCCAAGAAAGAGACGGTTTTGTTCTTTTTGGTCTAATGCGAAGAGTTGTTCTGAAGATAGACGTTCACGTCGGAGAGCTTTATTGTATTCTTTAAATGTTTCATTGAAGCGTCGTTGATTGTATTCATCTTTAATGTTAAACGCATGTGGATAACCAATGAACCGAAGCATATCTCGAGCGATGGATGCTTGTCTTTCTGCGGACTGAAGATATATTACATCACCAATCATGGGTGCTCCCGATTCAGAGATATAGGTATAACATTCAATGTCTTTTTCACGAAAAAAAATGGTTTCTTTGGCGCCTTCGGTAATAGCGTACCATAATAGGTGTTGAGATGTTGGATCAAGAATACGATTTCGTTGGCAATCAAGTTGATGGGCTTGCCAGAGGAGCTGTTCAAGCTGGCGCTGCATAATAGGAAATAGTGGAGAATGGGCAAGGGAAGCAATGGGGTCTTGGGGATTAAGAATGATTTTACGTTTCAAATTTTGACTGATGTTGTTTTCAAGAAGTTGAACAAATTCTGAATATTCTGTTCCAGCGTAAAAACGAAAGAGACGATCAAGTAATCCTTGCGAACTGCCATAGAAACAGCCGAGGATAACTTTGGTATACCCTTCAATACGCATTTCTTTTCTGGTGTCAGCGTCATCGTTATGAAGAAGGGTGTTGAGTGTGCGTTCGCAAACTTGATGATAATCTTTGGGCGGGCCAATGGAGCTGTCGTTAAGTTCTACAGTTGTGTTTACAGCGTAACCGTATTTGTACATCTCTAATGCGAATTTATCTCGTTTGATGAGGTTAGCGCTATGAAGAATGAAGTGGTTACGGCGTTGTTTTTCTCTGATTTGTTTGAATGTATCAATTTGACTGAGTATGAGAGGGCCAGTGTAATCGAGACTGATGATATCAAATGCAAGAGAGGGTTGTTGGGTGATGTAGTCTTCAAGAGTGTTAGGGATAACTTGGATGCCAAGATTTTTTTGAACGAGAATATGTGCGATGTCTTTTTCGCGTTCTAGGCCAATGATATTTTGTCGTGGAATTCTTAATGCATCGTATACTTCAATTATTTCTTGGGCGTCGATGCCGGGAAAGCAAAGAACACGTAGGTCTTGGGGTTTGCGATAGGTGAGCAAGGTTCGTTTAATTGTATCTTTGACCAGTTCGCGGGATCGAGATTTTGCGGGGTCGTTGGTGTAATGCTTATCCATACATGTATTTTAAAGGGATATTTTATAAATGTTTTTATTAGTAAGTACTAATTAGTAGTATCATTAGAAATGTTTATAAATGGTTGAAAAATAAAAGAGTTATGGCATATATTGAACTTGAAATGTGGGATGTTAAGTACATTCCTTCTGGACATATTGTTGATACAGGAGCGTTAGGACCGTGTGTTGGCGTGATAATTTATAATCCAAACGGAAAAGATGCGTATGGGGGACATTTTGTTGATCCACAGATAGATGAATTAGAAACAATGATAAAAGATGCGCTACGGCAATTTCAGATTTCTGAGAGTAAAAATAATTTAGAGGTATATGTCGTAGGTAATTCGGCAGAGATTATTGATTTGAAACAACGAGAGTATGAATTACAATCCCGCAGATTGGTGGACGAAATATTTGCTCACTATGGTTTTTGTAATTCACAGATATATAAAAAATGGAGTCCAGATAAATCAGTTGCTAATTTAGAATTACAGGTTGATACTGGGAAAACGTTACTTGAAATAGTAGAGGAAGATGACTTTTTAACGATTATTTATAGCGGTGAGATTAAAGAAGCGCCAATAGAGATTATGAGAAGATAGAGTATTTTGTGTAGTTATTTTTCGATATCCTTTTATACTTTTAGATTATTCTTTCGATTATGAAACAGAGGAAGATGGTTGAGCCACATAAACGTAGTTCGATTGGTTCGATGTTTCATGATATAATTTTAGGCGGGCAGGATGGGTTAGTAAATGTGTTAGGGGTAATTCTGGCGATGGCGGCAGCGACGAATGAAGTACGAATTGTGATTATTGCAGGGATTGCGGCGAATTTAGCGGAGTCGCTTTCGATGGCTTCGGTTGCGTATACGTCGACGAAAGCGTACAACCAATATTATGAAGCGCAGGTTTTGAAAGAGAAGCGAGAGATTAAAGAAGTACCTGGGCAAGAACGAAAAGAGGTGCATGATATTTATTATAAGAAAGGATTTAGGGGAAGGTTGTTAGGGCAGATTGTGGGGAAGATTACGTCGTCAAAGAAGTTGTGGTTGAAGACAGTGATGACGGATGAGTTGAATTTATCTAGCGGATTGTTGATTAATCCTGTGCATTCGGCAGTGATTGTGGGAGTGGCGGCGATTGTGGGATCGACGATTCCGCTGCTGCCGTTCTTTTTCTTTTCAGTAGGAATGAGTATATGGATGTCGTTAGTGTTGTCTACAGTGGCGTTGTTTATTACGGGAGCGGTGAAGGCGAAATATACCGTTGGAAGTTGGATGCGTAATGGAGTTGAGATGGCAGTTATCGGAATGGTGACGGCACTTGTGGGATATGGATTAGGGTTGTTGTTGGGACGGTTGTTTTGAAGATTTCTGAGAATTGAGTTGTTTGTAACGAAAATATTGGTTTTAATACAAACATTTAAATATACGTTTAAACGTACGTGTACTATGGTAGTTAAAACGTTGACGATTAAAGAAAAAGCGTATGACATATTATATGGGTTAAAGAGAGAGAATGAGAGCTTTAGTGATGTTATTTTACGACTATCTGAAGAAAAGAAGGGTAATATCACGCAATTTTTTGGTTGTTTAGCAGGTAATGGAAGAAGTGCTACAGAATGGAAAGAAGACATATACGCAAGAAGAAAAAAAGTTGATGAAGAGGTTAGGAATAGAATTGCGCACATACGAAAGAGGTTGTCATGATCATTTTAGATACGTCAGTTGTTATCGAATTGGTTAAAGGGACAGGAAAAGGTAAAGAGATACAACAGAGATTATGGCAAGAAACAGTGGCAATTACAACAATCACTATTCATGAGATATTATTAGGTGCACGAAAAAAAGAGAAAGAGATAATAGAAAAATTGTTTGCGGCCGTATATATATTGTCGTATGACCAACAGGCGGCGCATTATAGTGCAGGGATTGAACAATTATTATATGAACATGGAAAACCCATTGGAAGAATGGATATTTTTATTGCGGCAATCTGTCTGGCAAATGATGTCTCTTTGCTAACGCTCGATAAAGGATTTACCAAAGTAGATCATTTGAGGGTTACAGTGATTTAAGAGGTTTATTCCTCCGCATGCGACCATAAAAAGTTGAAGTATTGTTTGAATGAGTCGGCGGTTTCTTTGTTTTGGATTCTAATGATCATTGGTTCGTTTTGTAGCAGCACGATAAATGAGGTGTTGCCAAGAATAGATATCTCCGTTGGGGTTTTATGGAAGAGGAAGCGTTTGTTGTAGGGGATATGAATGCTTTCTTCGATGCGTTTGACGTAGCTGCGCGCAGAGGTGTTGAAGAGAATTTTGAGGTTAGTTTTTTGAAGTGCTATTTTACCGTACTTTGTGAAGAAGCGTTGGGTTTGGGCGGTGTTTTGGCCGGAGCTGGCGCCGATGACGTACATGTTTTCTTTTTTGCTTTTGAGGCTGGCAAACGCTTCTTCATAGACGGTGGCAAGGCCTTCCCAGCCGGTGAAGATGGCGATTTGAGGAGCAGGAATTTTGGTTTCTCGAGTGATTGATAATAAAGAGGGGATGATTTGGTTGATGTTGTGTTCGGCGTGTGCGAGTTCGATTTTTTTTTGTTTGAGGTATTCTTTGATTTTTTCTGGTGATGAGGCGGTGAAGTGCTGGATGTTGTTTTCAATGGTGATGCTGGCAAGGCCTTTTTGACTTAAACGATGGAGGACTTCATAGACTTTGGAGCCGGAGATGCCGGTGGCTTTGACGAGAGGAGTTTTGGTGGATGGGCTGTTTTTTAAGAGGAAGAGGTAGGTTTTTATCTCGGATTCGGTTAGACCAATTTCTTTTAAGAGGGGTTCGTAGGGGGGATTTGAGCGGTTAAGTGTCATAGGGGTTCCTTAGGGGAACCCTTGTATTTAAATATTACGGTTGATTTTGAGTTAAATAAATACTACTTAGAAGTGGTTTTTGAGAGAAAGAAGAACAGAATTAAAAAAATAGGAGATGATTTACAATGACAACTACTGATAAACTAATTATAGAATATGTATGTACAGGAAATAATGGGCGAAGTCCGATGGCGGAAGCTATTGCGTTAGATTATGTGCATTCCAAAGGGCTTGAGGGACGAGTTGAGATTCTTTCAAGTGGGAGCGGGCTACATGAGTTGACCAAACCTACGGGAGAAAAATGGAAGACATTGTATCTTGGCGTTGTTGAGATGGCATTGAAGAATGGGATTTATCGAGAGTCGTGGAGGCAAGATGAAGCAAGACGAGTGTTTGAATTAGGAATGGATGTGGAAGATGTTGTTCTTGATGCAGCAGTGAATTATGCTGTAAATGTGGAAGCGATGTTTCGTAATATGGCGCTTTTTGAAGTGGGATTAGTAGCAGGAGGGAAGTATCATAAGCCGACACAAGCGCAGCATAGTGGGTTGATTTTACCAATGGCGGAATCGAATGCAAAGCAAGTGCGCACGATTTATGAAGGAAGTTTATCTGCTCCAAGAGTACAACCGTTGAATGTGTATGCTGGGCTTGAAGGAGAAGTAACCAATCCGTTTTGTAAATTATTGCCGGCGTATCAAGCGACACGAGAAGATTTGATGAGGTCTGTACCGATGAGTATTGAGAAAGC
>CAYSCV010000082.1:0-5812 GCA_964429715.1 uncultured Methanosarcinales archaeon | reverse complement strand
TAATAAATTAATCAAAAATATACTTTATGATAACAATTTTAGCTACAGGAAAGGTACGGGAGAGGTATATCAAAGAGGGAATGGGGGAGTATCTTACACGTCTGCAAAAATATGCGAAAGTTTCGTATGTTGAGAAGGAGAGTTTGAGTGTGCCAGAGGGATTTGTAATTGCGTTAGATGAAAAGGGTAAACAATATACATCTGAGCAGTTTGCGGGCTATATTAAGAAGAAAACTTTAGAAGAGAAGAATATTACGTTTATTATTGGGGGAGCGGAAGGGATTGCGGCTGATGTGAAGTTGAGATGTCAGGAGAAGATTGCGCTCTCGGCGATGACGTTTCCGAATCAATTGGTGCGGGTGATTTTTCTTGAGCAGTTATATCGGGCGTTTACGATCATCAGAGGAGAGAAGTATCATAAGTGAGTTATAGAGATGTTTGCATAATTAATATTTTTTGGCAAACTTCTCAAAGAGAACTGGGCAATAGTTGTGATTTTGATAATATTATATCGATTTATCAGTCAAAACTCTTATTTTGCAAAGTTCCCTATACAAGTTCAACTAGAATTTTATTTTTTCCTTCAGGGTGAATAATTATTTCATCTTCTTTATGAATATCTAAATATTTTACTAAAGCTTCGGGAAGACGTACGACTAAAGAATTGCCAGAGTAGGATATTTTGGAGCTTTTATTTAACCCAAATAGACCTTTCTTTTTCTCAACTGATTCAATTTTTTTACTTGTTTGTTCATCAAACCATTTTTCATGACAGAGAGAGCAGATATTTGCAGGAAATGTACCTAATTTGATACCGTACACACTATAGGGTACTTTCTCTTTGTGCAGTGTTCCTTTTTCACATATTGGGCAGATCATGTTCGAATCATCACTGTAATTACAAATGCGTTATTGTTTATATTTCTGTAGACGACGCGAATATGCATGAAATCAGCAACAAGCTTATTTGGGTGTTGTAAATGTTTTGCACCCATTTGAACGGTTTTACGGATTTCGGCAATGGAGATGCCTCGTTCCCTTGCTTGTTCGAGTGCATGTTCACTGAGGGTGATTTTCATATATTCACTTCTACACACTTACAAGTAAGTTAGAGTATAAAAAGATTTCGCTCAAATTTGTTACAGTTTAGTATATTCCTATTTTTGCAACAATAAACCTTTTAAAGCGAGATAGTTCTTCTAGGGTGTGGCTCTGTAGCTTAGCCTGGTAGAGCGCTGCTCTTATATGTTCCACTGCAACTTGCTGTGGGACACCTGAAGATACGTGATTGTTTCTTGAGGGATGGGTACGTTTTATACATAAACTTGAGAAGTAAAGCAGAGGTTCCCGGGTTCAAAAGGAAATATCTTGGTGGATATTTGTTAGAAAGTCCCGGCAGGGCCATTTTTTATTTATTTTTTAGCATACTTTTTATTTTTGTAAGGATAGATAATTATTTATATTCTTAAGATTTACTTTATGTATGACTCTTAATCTCGTACGGTTTCATCTGATTACAAATTTTCCTAAAGAGTATCCTTTTTATAAGAAAATTATCGCGAATGTAATGTATTTTATTACAGGAATTGTGATTAATCCACGAAAGAATCTGTTAACATATAAAGATATGGTCCGAACAAAGTTTAAGTTGAGAAAAGGAGATATAGTGTTATGCGGTAATTTTAGAGAACTGTCTTCTTTATTTTTGCAAGGACCCTTAACGCATGCTACTCTTTATGTGGGAAAGCGGGAGTTTATTGAAGCGGTAGGAGATGGGGTGAGGTATGCTTCTTTGTATCATCTGTTTACTAAGTATGATACTTTAGCAATTATGCGTGTTCCTCTATTTTATAAAGGACGACGGAAGATTATCAAAGACGCAATACAGTTTGCTTTGACGCAAATAGGAAAGCCGTATAATTTTGAATTTTCTCGCGGCTCACGAAAATTATTTTGTACGGAATTAGTTAATTATGCATATCAAAAAGCACATTATGACACCAAGTTAAAGAATTTTGGGCGTTTTAGTGGTGGAGGAACAGAAATAATGCAAAGAGTGGTTACGGCGACGAGAGCATTGCAGCCGGTTACATTTTTAGAGAAAGGAAATTTTAAGATTGTTTTCTTATCACATAATCTTGAAATGAAAGAACAAAAATTAGTTTTAAAAACTAATTGAATTTTCTTTGAGGAGGTTGATTGAGAGAGGAGGATTGTTCTTTAATGGCTTTTTTAACCAATCCAGGATAATTGCTAATAATGCCGTCGACATCCCAATCGATTACTTTATTCATGGTGGTGAAGTCGTTTACGGTCCAAGTGAATACTTGAATTTTTTCTTGCTGTAATTCTGTAATGAAGTCTTGAATGAAGAATTGGTTGCCATAAATGGCGTCAATTGAGAAGAAGCTAATATTATATTTTTGGGAGAGATGTTTATAGTAGTTGCGGAAGAGGTGATGAAAATAGGAGAAATAGACAATGTAACCTAGTTTGATATCTGGGTTGAGTTTGCGAACGTTTTTTAGAATAGGAAAATAGGCGGAATGAATCCAGATGTGATGGTGTTGGGGGATACGTTCAATGTCTTTGAGGACTAGATGTTCAAATCCTTTCACGGTTTTTTTTAGTTCTACAATGATAATTGCTTTTTTGCCAATGAGCTGCAACGCTTCTTTTAATGTGAGAATTGTCTGGGGGTTTTGGGATGTGCCAAAGTTGAATGATTTTATTTCTTTGAGAGTGAGAGAGGAGACTTTGCCGGTGCCGTTAGAGGTACGGTTGATTGTACTGTCGTGAATAACGACGATCTGATTATCTTTTGTTTTATGGACGTCAAATTCGATGACGTCGGCTTTTAGTTTAATTGCTTCAAGAAAAGAAATTTTAGTATTTTCAGGTTTAGAACCACTGGCGCCGCGATGAGCGATATCTAACACTTTCTTTTTGAACATAGTACCTCTTTTGATGTTATAGGTTTAAAGATATATTTAAGATTTATAAATCTAGCGGAGGGTGTTGAGAGAGAAGAGAGGTGAGATGTATAAGATAGAAAGAGAGATAGATTTTTATAGGTAAATATGTTTAATATAGTAAAAGAGGGATATTCATGAGTGAAGTGTATTTTAAAGATGTCAATCAATTGAAAGGGCCAGTGTTAGGACTTCTGAAGAAACAGGGGTATCAAGCGGTAGATATGCATTATCATTCTAAATTTAGTGTGGATGGGCTTTCGCCAATCAAGAGTGTTATAGATAAATGTAGAAAAGAGAATACGGGAACGTCATTTACAGATCATAATCATGTTGAAGGGTCATTGCAAGGGCTACAATTGGCGAAGAAGGATGTGTTTGTGATTCCAGGGATTGAATTAACGTGCCATAATGGAGTGCATGTCTTACTACATTTTGCAGATGTGAAGGAGTATACAGAATTTTATCATAAAGATATGAAAAAACGGATTACAACGAATCCGTGGTTTTTAGATATTGATCATAGTGAAGCGATTGAAAGAGCGAGAAATTGGAATTGTTTGATTACAACGCCGCATCCGTATGGGCCGGGGTTTTGTGGAATTCATAAGTTTGGTATAACTTCGAGTGTGTTACGAAAAGTGGATGCAGTGGAAGTATTAAATGGCTGTTGTAAAGGGGAGATGAATCCGAAAGCGATTACGTGGGCGAGGAAAGTGAATAAAGGGTTTACCGGCGGGTCGGATGGGCATTGTCTACAGGAGCATGGGAATGCGCTTACTCTTTGTCAAGCAGAAACGCGAGAGCAATTTCTTGAAGAGATACGGCAGAAGAGATCTATCGTCATTGGAAAAGAAGAGGGATTGTTAGAAGATGGGATTAATGGAGCGGAAAAATTTATTCGCGAGGAGACAAAAGCTCCGAAAAAGCAGTTAGAAAATATGTGGAAAGATCGTGGTTTATTAGAATGGAATTATCTGAAAACGAAAGTGTTTGGCAAGCATTTCTTGCATCATTATCATGCGCATCATCAGGAGCTGGATATAAAGAGAATTGCTAGTCATCCACATACGGCGCATTTAGTGAAGTTTATGAAGAAGAAGTAGTACTAAAATTAGTGTTAGAGTTATTTATTTTTTATCTTGTTTCTGTTTTGAGAAAGTATTTTATTTTAGAATTCCGTATCCTATCAATCTAAATCGGTCGCCGACTCGGCGGGAAATTGTAATGCGTTCGCCGGGGTCGGCACAAATGGGTTTTTTTAATGTGCAGGTGGTGTTCTTTTTGGAAGGATCGATGACGACACCAACAGTGGCAGCAGCATTGATGTTTAACATTAAGATTTCACCTTTGGCTAAAGGTTTTACTTCCGTTTCTTCTTTTGTGCCGACAACGCGTTCGAGGAGATGGGTGTCAATGGTGATTTGATTATATACTTGAGGTAGTTTGCCTTCCACGCCTACTAATGAACCGGTTAAAGAATCAGATTTGACAATACTTGGATCAAGCTGGGTGCCAAGAGCCATACTACCACCCGGACCAATTTGGGGTACAGGAACACCGCCAGAAAAGATTTGGGTGATTTTTGTTTTCAATGGTTTCCATATTTTTTTATTTTTTTCTTCAACCATATATCCGGGAAGGATTTCGATTTCATCACCAACGTGAAAGATGCCTTGTTTGACAGTGCCGCCGAGCACGCCGCCAACTAATACGGCTGATTTGGAACCTGGTTTATTGATGTCAAATGAACGAGCAACTAACATGATGGAGTCTTTTTTGGTATCGCGAATAGGAGTGGGTATGAATTCTTGGATGGCTTTGAGCAACATGTCAATATTGGCATTTGCTCGGGCAGAGAGGGGAATAATGGGAACGTTTTTGAATTCAGTGTTGCTGAGAAATTGTTTGATTTCTTTGTAGTTTTCTAACGCTTCTTCTTTAGAGACTAGGTCAATTTTGTTTTGGACGATAATGATATGTTTGATACCGGTAATCTGCAAAGCCATTAAATGTTCTTTGGTCTGCGGCTGGGGACATTTTTCGTTCGCAGCGACTAACAGGAGAGCACCATCGACAATTGCGGCACCTGAGAGCATTGTCGCCATTAAAGATTCGTGACCGGGAGCATCGACAAGGGAGATTTTTCGCAATGGTTGAGGAGGGGAATTACATTTAATACACTTTTCTTTGGATGTGTAGAAGTTGCAGTTGTCACATTTGGAGATGGTAAAATCGGCGTAGCCTAAACGAATGGTGATGCCTTTTTTCATTTCTTCAGAATGGGTATCTGTCCATTTACCGCTTAAGCGTTCGGTTAAAGTGGTTTTACCATGGTCAACGTGACCAACCAAAGCGATATTTAATTCAGGTTGGATGGATTTTTTTTCTTTGTGTTGTTCTTTTGGATGAGAAGATGAAGAAGGGGGGGGGGATGGACTGGTATCAACTGGGTTATCTTCTTTGGGTTTTTTCTTTGCAGACATTAAGTGATATAGAAAAGGGTTTTATTTATAAAGGTTTATGCCCTATAATGAATGAGATAATTTTAGAGTTGATATGAAGAATTTGAGGTGCTGTAACCTAGAGGATTACTGCTGCCATAGCTTCTGTCTAAAAAATTTCCATCATACCTGCTACTGTCCATTCCTAAATTGGGATAGCTATTTATGGAAGAACCATAATTTGTTCCACTTTGTTTTATACTATCATATTTTGGTAATTTATCCTCAAATCTAGATAGATTGTGACTATAGAGAAGTTTGCATAATCCATATTTTCTTGGCAAACTGAAGAAATAGGAGAATACCTATTTCTGCACAGGAAATCATAGATTTCCA
>CAYSCV010000081.1:0-5927 GCA_964429715.1 uncultured Methanosarcinales archaeon | reverse complement strand
GTTTATATATTTTGGTTCGTTTTATGAGGGATAGCAATACATAATTTAAAAAAAGTGAGATAATGTCTGAGAATGAAGAAAAATTAGATACTAAAGCAGCAGTTGCAATTTTAGAACAATTCTTTGTTGGTTTAGGAAAGCCAGTTATTTGTACGGATAGTGGGGAATGGCACAAACTGCAAGAAGAATTTTTAAAAAATTATGGGCATACATATGGTAAAGTAAAAGAACATTTACAACAAGCAGCGGCACATAAATCTTGGTCGAAATTTAGAAATGGGATATTTGACCCTGTACTTTTTGGCGAACCGATTATTTATCAACTTTGCGCTGGATATGGGAAGATAGATATTCAATTGAAACAAATTCAAAGTAAAGAAAAATGGGATATTGAAACAAAAAAAACCTCTTACATAATGTTGCAGCAAGAGTTGGATTGTTATTAGCGCTTGATACGTATGGCTTATCGTCTCCGTATGCTTCAGGATTTTTTGGACATGGTTCAGATCATGATAGAAAACAACTCTCTGAAAGTATAATAGTTTTTGCAAATTGTCTTAAAAAAACTGGTTTGAAAACTAAAGCGATTCAAAAACGATTTAATGAAGTTGCAATACTTGTTGAATTGAATGTGAAAAATATAGTTGATAATCCGTACGGAGCTGGCAAAGAACATCCAGATATATTGAGTGTTTATCAAAGGGATCAACAAAGATTTGAACAATATAAAGCTCTATTGATTACATTAGGTAAAGGGTATAGAGAAGTTTGAATAATTAATATTTTTACTCAAACTTATCTAAGAGGAGTTGCAATGGCGCAATTTTAAGCTTATCTTTGCACCTATCGGTGCAGACTAATGCGACAAATTGCTTTTTGCAAACTCCTCTATAGTTAATTAATTATTTGTTCTTTTTTTTAATGTTTTGAGGAATAATTTTCTTATTGTTCATAATTATTCTGTATTTTAGCGTATAATTCAGATAATATGGTTGGAGGCTGGCGAGCGCGCAGGAGAATGTCTTTACGAATGGTTGTATCTCCATATATTTTTTTACCATGGCCGTTGTTTCGACCAAATAATTTTAGTTCGATGGAACCAGAATTACTGCCACCATAAAAACCAGTGAGGGTGATAAGATACTCTTTATATTCAAGATCATATGATTCAAGGTAATGTGGTTCTTGAGATGAGTGATTATCATACTCGCTTACTTCTTTTTGCCAACGGGTAGCAGGAACGGTTAAGAGTTCTTGGATGAGAGTGGTAAGAGAGGTTTTGTCCATTCATTTTATTTTTGAGGGGGTATTTATAAAAGTTGAGGAGGGTTTTGAGAAAATCACAGATTACCTTTTTAAATCGGAGGATACTTCTTTGGATTATGGAACTTCCACAGCATTACAACCCAAAAGAAGCGGAAAAGAAATGGCAGCAGTATTGGGAAGAGCAGGAAATTTATCGCTATCGCGCGGATGCGAAAAAGGAGAAGTATGTAGTTGATACGCCGCCGCCAACGGTTTCAGGTAAGATGCATATGGGGCATGCGTTTAGTTATACACAGCAGGATATTATTGTGCGGTATCAACGGATGCGCGGCAAAAATGTGTTTTTTCCATTCGGCACTGATGATAATGGGTTGCCAACGGAGAGGTTAGTTGAGCAGAAGAAAAAGATACAATCAACGCGGATGTCTCGTGAGGAGTTTGTGAAGATTTGTTCTGAAGTTATTGCAGAGGAGAAGCCGATATTTATCCAGAGTTGGAAAGATATTGGGATGTCGGCGGATTTCAAGCGATCATATTCCACAATTAATTCTCATTGCCAGATTACGTCGCAGGCGTCGTTTATTGATTTGTTTAGGAAAGGACGAATATATCAGCAAGAGTCACCGGTGACGTGGTGTGTGTCGTGTCAGACGGCAATTGCACAGGCGGAATTTGAGTCTGTTGATATGGCATCACATTTTAATGATATTGTCTTTCATTGCGGTGGAAAAGAGTTGGTTATTGCGACAACGCGACCAGAGTTGATTGCGGCGTGTGTGGCGTTGTTTTACAATCCAACGGATTCACGCTATGCTGATTTGAAAGGAAAGTTTGCCACAGTGCCGTTATTTAATTATGAAGTACCAATTCTTGCAGATGAGAATGTGGACAAGGAGAAAGGAACGGGATTGATGATGGTGTGTACGTTTGGAGATAAAGAGGATGTGGAGAAATGGTTTAAGTATAATTTGCCATTACGAGTGGTGTTTGAGAAGTATGGCAAGATGAATGAGCTAGCGGTGGAATTTAAAGGATTAAAGATTAAAGAGGCACGTAAAGCGATTCTTGAGGCGTTGAAAGCGAAGGGATTGTTACTTTCACAAAAAGAGATACAGCACGCTGTAAATGTACATGAGCGGTGTAAAACGGAATTAGAATTTTTGAAGACGAAACAGTGGTATATCAAAGTACTTGATCGCAAAGAGGAGTTGTTAGAAGCAGGTGAAGAGATTATGTGGTATCCGGCGCATATGAAAGTACGTTATGATCATTGGGTGCAAAATTTGAATTGGGATTGGTGCATTTCACGGCAGCGGCCGTTTGGGATTCCGATTCCGATATGGACGTGTGGAAAATGTGGTGCGCATGTTGTACCTTCTATTGAGGAATTGCCTGTGGATCCGACGGTGATGATGCCGCGCAGGATGTGTAGTTGTGGGAGTGGAGAGTTTATTGGTGAGACGGATGTGTTAGATACATGGGCGACGTCGTCTTCGACACCAGATATTGCAAGTAACTGGGTGCACAAAGGAGAGTATGAATTTAATTATGAAGATGTGGCGTGTTCGTTACGACCACAAGCGCATGATATTATTCGCACGTGGTTATTTTATACAGTTGTCAAGAGTGTGTTTCATCACAAGCGTGTGCCGTGGAAGAAGGTGATGATTTCTGGGCATGCGCAAGATCCGCAAGGACGCAAGATGTCTAAATCATTAGGAAATATTGTAGAACCTCAGGTGATGATTGAGAAGTTTAGCGCAGATGCATTGAGATTTTGGGCGGCGGGGTCGAAGTTAGGGGATGATTTGCCGTTTATGGAAAAAGATTTGCTTACTGGGCAGAAATTTGTGACGAAGTTGTGGAATGCGTCGAAGTTTGCGTTGATGCATTTGGAGGATTTCTCTGTTACTGATTCTGTAGAGTTGACTGATGAGTTTGATGTGTGGATGTTGGGGAAGTTGAATTTTGCTATTACGCAGAGTACGGACTGTTTTGAGGAGTATGAGTATAGTCGTACAAAAGCGGCAGTTGAGCAGTTCTTTTGGCATACGTTATGTGACCAGTATTTGGAGATTGTGAAAGATCGGTTGTATAATCCGGCAAAAAGAGGAGAGGGGAATCGACGGAGTGCACAGTATGTGTTGTATCATTCGTTACTTGCGGTGTTGAAGATGATGGCACCGATTATGCCGCATATCACGGAAGAGATTTATCAGTTGTATTTTGCTTCTCGCGAAGGGAAGAAGAGTATTCATATTGCTTGTTGGCCGGTGACGAGTGGGGTTATGGCAACGGATGCAGGGGATTATGGTGTTGATATTATTAATACTGTTCGTAAATTTAAATCAGAGAAGCAGGTGTCGATGAAGCAGGAGTTGGGGACGCTGGTGTTAGTTGGTGAGGGTGTTTTGGAACGGGTTGGGAAGATTATGGGAGATTTGAAAGCGGTGTTGAATGTGCGAGAGATTGTGTTTTTGGGGGAGACGACTCTTGAGACGGAGAGGTTTAAAGTGGGGGTTGGGGTTGTGGGGTGAGATGTTTTTACTTTTCTAGTAATTCTTCTGCTTTGTTGATGAAGTCTAAAACTCTGCTTTCATACTTTATTATGATTTCGTTATCAAATTTGAATGATTTTAATATGCTTTTTAGTTATGAAAAAGTTGAGTTCTTTTTCTAAGTACTGCTTGTCTGAGAATAGTTGGTCAATATCCATCTACAATTACCTCATAAAAGTTTTGTTCTTTATAGATTGGGAAGCCTGTTTTTCTGGCTTGGATGATAACGTCGTCTTTGTTTTGCATGAACTGTTCTATTGTTGCCTGAAATATAGAGATGGGATGTTTTGAAGTTATTTCTGCTTCTTTTTTGTTTTTGGTTACGTCTGTTTTCTTTTCTGCTACAATCAATAGGTCTATATCGCTTTCTTTCTGCTCTTCTTTTCTTGAGGCAGAACCGAAAAGAATTATGGTGTATATCTCTTTTGGAATATTTTTTAAGAAATTTCTCAAAGGAGTTTTTATACCAGTGTTTAGACTGTTGAATTGATTTATAGCTATTTCTGAGAATTTTAAAGCGAAGATTTTTTGATCTTTGATTTTGTAGAATGTGTTGGATTTGGTTTTTTCTTTGGTCAGGGTGTTATTTTTTATGAGCCGGTTTAATGTGTTTACAAGTGAGCTGTCTGAAAGTGTTGATAATTCTTTAATTTCATTGAAGTAGAGAGGGTTCTTTTTACTTTCAAAATAGGCTTTGTACACCTTGTCTTCGGGCTTCATTTTGCTATTGTAATCAGAGGTGATTTATAAATACTTCTGTTTTTGGAGTGATTGCTTCTTTTTTTGGAGTTGTGGGGAAATCTAGTACTTAAGAAATATAATACTTCATTAATCTACACTCTTTACAGATTAACTTCTGTGTAAATTGACCATTTCCTCTATTAATTGGACCACCAAATTTTTCCCACAGATGAAATCCAAACAGACATTTTAGATTCATATAATTATAAAAAAGGAAGGAATATATTTAAAGTTTATGTGTAGATAGGCTAATATGAAAATTCTAAAAAACCACTTAAACGAAGAAGAGAGTGAGGTGGTTACAAAATGTAACCAACTGAAATACTACTTTAAAATAATAATTCTCGCATAAATACAGCTAGATTTACGAAAGCTTTTTAAGAAGAATGACCGTTTAGAGGGGTAGTCCTAATGAAAAGAGGGGTTAGGGATTTTTTCGATCAGGATCAAATTGAATATAGAATGGAGGATTGATGTAATATGGGTGAACAAGGATATTGTGTGAAGTGTAAAACGAAGCGAGAGATTTCTAACGCAAAGGAAGTAAGTATGAATGGCAAAGGCGGCGTTAAACGAAGAGCATTGAAAGGAAGTTGTCCGAAATGTAGTACAACGATGTTTAGAATTTTAGGCGCAAAGAAATAAGTTATTTTTTAACTATTTTTTTATTTTTGTTTCTGTTTGAAATTTTTTGTGTGATTGAAAAACGCAATGTTTTTATGCTTTGAGATAATTATTCAAATATGACGGAACTGAAAATGTTTGATGTGATTATTATCGGTGGGGGTATCAATGGTGCAGCGATTGCGCGTGATGCGGCTTTTCGTGGGTTAAAGGTGGTGTTGTTTGAGAAGGGGGATTTTGGTTCGGGAACGACGCAGTTTTCATCGCGATTGATTCACGGAGGGTTACGATATTTAGAACAATTTGATTTTAGGTTAGTGTTTGAGGCGCTGCAGGAGCGAGAGTATTTACTTAAGACGGCGCCGCATTTGGTTAAGCCGTTACATTTTCTGATTCCGAATTATTTGCATAGTACGCGGGATTTATGGTATTTGCGTTTAGGGATGTTAGGATATGATGTGTTATCGATTTTGAAGTCGCTGCCATGGCATAGCTATTTTAAAAATGCGGAGCAAATGAGGTTGCTTGAGCAAGGAATTGAAACAGAGGGGTTACGAGGAGGGGTTGCGTATTATGATGGGCAGGTGAATTTTCCTGAACGGTTATGTGTAGCGAATGTATTGCAGGCGGAAAAAGAGGGAGCTCATGTACGTAATTATTCTGAGGTTGTGAAGGTGTTAGTTGAAGGGAAGAGGGTAAAAGGGGTGCGTGTACGAGATGTATTGAGCGAGAAAGAAG
>CAYSCV010000080.1:0-6200 GCA_964429715.1 uncultured Methanosarcinales archaeon | reverse complement strand
CAAGATGGGCCGTATTTAGCACAACTTTTGCTTGAGAAAGGGTATAAAGTGTATGGGACGTATCGGCGGTCGTCTACGCCTAATTTCTGGCGATTACAACAATTGGGGTTAATTAAGAAGGTGACATTGATTCCGGCGGATTTGAGTGATATGGCGTCGTTACTTGAGGCGGTTGCAGTGACAGATCCAGATGAGATTTATAATTTGGCGGCGCATAGTTTTGTGGGCAGTTCGTTTGATCAGCCGTTGTATACGGCGGAAGTGGATGGAAGTTCTTCGACGAGGTTTTTGGAGATTATTCGGCATTTGAATAAGAATATTAAGTTTTATCAGGCGTCAACAAGTGAGTTATATGGGGCGAATATGAATGCGCCGCAAAATGAGAGTACGCCGATGATTCCGAATTCGCCGTATGCGGCGGCAAAATTGTATTCGTATAATATGGTGCGTATTTATCGGGAATCTTATGGTATTTTTGCGTGTAATGGAATTTTATTCAATCACGAGTCACCGTTACGAGGTATTGAGTTTGTGACGCGTAAGATTTCTAATTCGGTGGCGAAGATAAAACTGGGGTTGCAAACAGAGCTTCGGCTTGGTAATTTAGATGCAAAACGTGATTGGGGATATGCCCCCGATTATGTGCGGGCGATGTGGATGATGTTACAGCAAGAGAAACCAGATGATTTTGTGATTGCAACGGGGCAAACACATTCTGTGCGAGAGTTTGTGCAAGAAGCATTTGGGGTATTAGGGATGAATTGGAAAGATTATGTTATTGAGGATACACGGTTGCTTCGACCAATGGAGGTGCCGTTATTGTGTGGTAATCCACGTAAAGCGGAGAAAGTGTTAGGATGGAAAGCTAAGACCAAATTTAAAGAACTTGTGCGCGTGATGGTTCAGGCTGATTATGATCGCTGGACGCAATATTTACATGGGAAAATTTTTCCGTGGGATGCCCCGAATTATTCACATGAGATGGATATTATTAGTCGAAATCCTTCGCGGGAAGGGCGACGGGATGTTGTGGAGAAAAGGGCTTTTAAGAAGCTGGGAAAAGTTTAAAGAAGTTTGAATCATTAATATTTTTACTCTGTTTTTTGATTCTGTTCTTCTTTTTCTGTTTTTGGTTCTTTGAATAATATGTAGAAAACATAAAATATACTTAGTATAGCAATAAGAACGTCAATGTAGAGTATGAAAAATGAGATAGAATTTAATGTTTTATCAATGATATTTTTGGGAGTATAATTATCAACGGCGTTTTCAATGTATTTCCAACCAATAGGAGTATACCAATGGTTGTGGGTGCGATCAATGGGTTCGTAGATGGAGAGGGGGGCGTTGATGGTGCTTTGGTAGATAACTAATGTGTCCGCGGTGTGAAGTTCGGTTACTTTTTTCATATTAGGGATGAGGCTTGCGGAGAGTTGTTTGCCATAATCAGAAATACGTTGATAATCTTCTGGTTTCCAGCCACAAGTTTTCCCAGGGCCACATTCGATGTAGTATAATGGAAGTGTTTGTTTTGTTCCGGGAAGTTTCGGTAGGTTGTTGATGAGTTCGGGGAAATAGGTTCCTTCCAGATAGTGTTTATCACTTAAAGCCCAAGAGTATACTCCGCGATAGACACGCGGATCCATAATGATAATGGCGTTGTTTGGGATATTATCTACGGCATATTCATTGAGGATGTTTTGAATAGACGCTTCTTTGAGTTTTGATATTGTGTGAAGGTTAAATGATGTGGTAATAATGAGGATGACGCAAATGAGATAGATTATTTTTTTAAGTGAGAGTGTCGATTGTATTTTTTCAGAGAGATGGATAATTGCATAGCCCGCGAAGATACTGAGAATAAGGGGAGTCCAGACATAGTGGGTAGAGCTACCCATGATTCCACCAAGATAGAGGTATAAGAAAAATAAAGTTGAACAGAATAGGAGGGTCTGGTCTTTTTTGTGTTTCCACGCAAGGATGATGCCGCAGAGGCCGGCGAGGAGAATAATAAAGTCTAATTTGAATAATTGGGTAAATGATCCGATTATGTTCTCTAATGATCTGATTATTGTCCAGGAATTAGCTTCTTGACCTTTATAGATTTGAGAGTTTCCGATTCCTGCTAGGACTGTAAAATAATAATCTGTCATACCTTTTTCTTTATAGAGAAGGTAGTTATAGGTTAAGACGGGTGCGACGATGATGATACAGAGGATGATGGAGAGAAAAATTTTTTTGAGGAGATGCGGATTGAGGTGATAGGTGTTTTCGGTTTTGTGGAATAATCCTTCTTTGTTTTTCCAACTGATGACCCCCCATGTGAGAAAATAGGCAGGGGCGAAAAGTAGGACAATGGGTTTAACTAAGGAGGCGAGGGCAAGTATGCCCAGAGAGGGATAGAGGTAGTTATATTTATTTTCGAGTACGTAGAGAAAGAAATAGATGCTTAACAGGCTTAAGAAATAGGCAGTCATGTCCATTTCTTGGTTGTGGCGTATGGCGTAGCCTGATACAGCAAAAAGGAAGGAGCTGAGGAGTGCGGCGTTTTTATTGTGAAAGAGTTTGAGGGAGAGAAGGTAGATGAGAATGGTGGCAGTGGCTCCAAATAAGATTGAGGTGAATCTTGTTGAAATTAAAGTGAGGTTGCCAAAGAGTTTGTAGCTTAAATCAGTGAGGTAGAAATAGACAGGGGCTTGTTCAACGGTTGATAATCTTCCTGCGTCGATGATATGTAACGGGATTAATGAATAAATGATTTCATCCGAGCCGATGTCAACGTGGGCGGCGGAGTATAAACGGAGAAAGAAAGCGAGGATGAAGATGCCAATGAGAATAAGATGGGTTTTGGTGAGTTTCATGCGAGGTTTTTTATTTAGGGGTATATATAGATTTTGGGGGTGGTGTGGGGTATTAAATTGTTCTAAATGGTCAAATAAACTAGTTTATAATTTTCACTTGAAAGTAGTATAAACCTCGAAAAGTTTATATACTTTAATCATACTTCTTTAATTTTATGCCTAAAACTATTGAGGTGAGTATTTTTCCTCCTATCACTGAGGAAGCTTTTTCTGTAGAACATACTCCTGAACTTGTTCTTCTTGATAAACAATTATACCTTGGAGAACTACCCCTAGTAGGATATGGGTTAGCTTCTGAAGATTTACAATCTTTTAGTGATATTCCGTCTCCTCGAAGCAATACTTATGTACTAAATCTAAAAGGGATTACTTTAGAGAGGGATATGCTCAGATTGAAAACAAATTATACGACCATGCGCAGTCAGTTTGCTCTTCGTCGTTGGGTTCCCACACTTTCTGAAAACAACTTGCAACGAGAACTAATTCTTCACCATGTCCGCCCTCTTGCAGTGACTATGCTTGTTGAAACGGCTGATAATTATATTTTAATGGAAGAACGGGGTAATGTAGAAATACCAGGGAAATATCATCCGGCGCCGGCAGGAGGTTGTGAAACGCGTCACTGGCAAAATCATCCTGATCCGTTTCGTTGTATAAAAGGCGAAGCATGGGAGGAAATTGGATTACTTCCTGACAAAGATTATCAACCTCCGATGATTATAGGTCTTGTTCGTGATCAAACGGAGGGATTTAATCCTTCATTGATTTACCATACTAAAACATTTCTTTCTCTTGATGCAATTTGTCAGAATGCGGATAGTATTGCTCCTGAAGCAGGGGAACATCAACGTTTATTTGGTGCACCGATTCATCCAGAACATATCCGAGAATTTTGTCAACAGAATATGGAAAAGATTATTGGTAATGGGTTAGGTATGTTGCTTGTGTTTGGTCAATATAAATTTGGTTCAGAATGGTTCTCTGATGCGGTTCAAGATGTTTGTCGATCAGGATGGAAAATTAAGAATTACTAGAATTTTTTTCTATGAACACACTATCTTTTCAGATACGATATTTTTATAAATAAAGTGCAGTTTTATAATTTTTAGGTGTGTTTTATGATTAGCTGGATTACGATTGTATTATTTTTTGTGTATTGTTGGGGCTTAGGGTTTACGGCTCTTTCTTTTGTACAGAAGAAACCAGAGTTTCGGTTGGAACGATTTTGTCTAGCGGTTGCGTTAGGATTGGGAATTTTTCCGATTTTAGCAGTGATACTTAATTTTGTACATATTCCTCTGGATTGGAAGATTTTCCTGCTGCTGAGTTTGATATGGCCGATAATTATTTTTGGAAAAAAATTACGTGCGAATGATTTTACGACACCGAAATTTTCTTTTTCTTTTACAAAGTCGGAGTTGATGTTGTGCGGCGCAATCGTATTAATGTTATTGTCTTTATTTATGTATACAAAAGGGGCGTTTGCGTATCCCTATTTAGAGGATGAGGATCCGTGGGGGCATTCAATCGGGATGAAATATGTTGCGTTGGAGAAGACAGCGTATGATCCAGTGCTGAAAGATCAGACTAAAATCGATTGGGTTTTATCTTATATTGATCCGTATCCTCCGGCGTATGATGTGTTAATAGGGGTGTTACATCAAACATCGCCTGATTTAAATTGGACAATGAAGTTTTTTAATGCGTTAATTATTTCATTAGGGGTTCTCTTTTTTTACTTGTTTGCAAAGGAATTTGTAGGGAATAGCGGAAAAGCGTTGTTTGCTACATTTTTTTTAGCGATGATCCCGTCGTATTTAAGTCATTTTATTTGGGCACATGGTTATGCCGTGACATTATTTTTTCCGGCGATGTATGCGTTGGTGATGATAAAAGAAGATGCAAAATGGATGTGGGTTACTTTACTGATGGTTGCAAGTATTGGGGTGACGCAGAATATTGAGGAACCAATCAAGTTGACAACGATGTTGTTATTGTTTGTCATTGTTGCGTCAGTTGTGCGAAAGCAATTTCTGAAAAAGGAATTTGCGGCGATTTGCGGTGGAGTGGCGTTGTCATTTGTATGGTGGGGGATGATGATTTATAAATATGGGGTTAAAGGAATGATCCAATATTATACGGGGGAGCGGATTATTTCTTCAGTAAGTTCTCCCTCTTTAGCTGTTGGTTCTGTGTCCATGAGTTTTTTATCTAGTTTAAGCTCGAAGGTATATGAAGCGTGGCGGGCGGTGACAAGTTCGGGGGGTTCGGGTTCAAGAGCATATAATTTTGGTGATTTTTTTTATGCGAAAAGTGCGAATGCGATCAATAATCCTATCGGAATAGGTGTTGTTTTATCTTTACTGGTTTTGCTGGGGCTAGTGTGGGTGTTGTGGAGATATAGAAAGAGTTTAACTTCTCATGAGGAGAATTTATGGTTATGTGTGGCGTTGTTTTGGTTGATATATACGTTTTGGGGGGTGAATGGGCAGACGTTTCCTATTTCTATTGCGCGTGGACCTTTTAGGATATGGATGCTTATGGCAATTCCAGCGGCATTAATTGCTATGGAAGGAACATATTTTCTGATGAATGTTGGAAAAAAATTTAAAGTTCCTGCTGCTTTGATTGTGGGATTAATTTTGTTTGGGGTTGTGATGACATCGGGTGCGGCTAAATATGAATTTAACACAATGCCGTGGCCAACGTCGGGAACGTTTACGGCTTCTGCGCAAGAGCCATGGGAGTATGGGGCGTGGTTTGCGAGTATTCCTCCTAATACTAATGTTTTTTTGTATTCTCCTCGTGATAAAGTGGTGATGGGATTTGGTGCAAATAGTTGTGTCTGGTGTGAAGGCGTCTTATCGTTTAGGGAAACTATTTTAGAACGAACGGCAATAGAATTATCTGATTTTTTGAAACAACATAAATATGAGTTTTTAGTTTTGAATTATGGAATGGATTTTAAATATGCAAAAGGGAAGTATGGGGAGGAGAAGACGAAAGCATTGCTTGAACAGCGATATACGGAGATTTTAAAGTCTGGTTTGTTTGAACCGGTGTATCAGAAAGAGAATATGTTTGTCGTATTTAAGGTGAAATAAAAATGGAAGAATTACAAATTACGTTGGCTCAACGAATCTTGTTTTATGTATTGTGCGGTCTTGTGGTGTTGATGGTTCTGTTTTCAGTTATGGCATCTTTAGATAAGAATTATGCGGGCTATGAGAAATGTGTGCAGAAGAAGTGTGAGCGAAAGGGAGAGGCGTTTTGTCAGAAGGCACGAGAGCAGCAGAATTGTTGTGCGGGGGCAGGCGGGCAGTTGGCACAGGATAATAA
>CAYSCV010000079.1:0-6308 GCA_964429715.1 uncultured Methanosarcinales archaeon | reverse complement strand
CCGGCGGCGTCGGCATCGGCATTGAGCGCCTCGTGATGCTTCTCACCGACTCTCACAACATCCGCGATGTCATCTTCTTCCCAACCCTGCGGCCGAAGTAGTTATCCACAGATGCTAAAGAGGTACTAAAAAACACCGCAATAAGCGGCGTCCTTTAGTGTGCCTGTCTCCAGCGCGGAATTCGGCCGGATAGGACTGACGTCCCGCCGACACACCTACAGCGTATGCTACTTTCGTGAAAATTGCCAACTTAACACCCCCACACCCGATGTTGATAGGCGGCCCGCCCGTACCGGTTCGGGCGGGCAAACATCGGGTGTCTTGGTTATGATAAAGAGTTTGCTATAATGTAGCTATGTCTGTCGTTTCAATTCCACAAGCGTCAAAATGGGCAACCGACTATCTTGATAAAGAGATATCGCCTACTAACATTTCTTATCTCGTACAGTAAAGATAGTATTAAAATGAAATTATGAACAACATAACAACAAAAATATTGCTCGGTGATTCGCGAGAAGTGCTCAAAACGATTGACAACAATGTTGTTGATTTAATCGTAACTTCTCCACCATATGCCGATAGAAGGAAAGATACCTATGGCGGCATTGATCCCGAAGAATATGTAGAATGGTTTTTACCGGTTAGTGAACAATTGTTGCGCGTGCTAAAACCGACAGGCACATTTATTCTGAATATCAAAGAAAAAGCAGAGAATGGCGAACGCCATACCTATGTGCTCGAACTCATTCTATCGTTGCGTAGGCAAGGATGGTTATGGACTGAAGAATTTATTTGGCATAAAAAGAATTGTTATCCGGGTAAGTGGCCCAATCGTTTTCGCGACGCATGGGAACGAGTTTTGCAATTTAACAAAACACGCAATTTCAATATGTACCAAGAGACGGTAATGATACCGGTTGGCGATTGGGCTATCGACCGACTGAAAAATTTGAGCGAAACGGATAAAATACGCGACAACTCAAAAAGTGGTAGCGGATTTGGCAAGAATATATCCAACTGGTTGAAACGAGATATGGTATACCCGAATAATGTTTTGCAATTTGCCACCGTCTGTAATAACAAAAATCACAGTGCTGCTTTTCCGGAAGAATTACCGAAGTGGTTTATTAATCTTTTTACCAAAGAAAATGATTTGGTTCTAGATCCGTTTTTAGGCTCCGGTACCACTTCAGAAGTTGCGCAATCTATGATGCGCAATTCAATCGGTATAGAAATAATTCCGGAGTATGTAGAAAGGGTTAAAGTAAAAATCATGCAAAAAGAGATGTCCCGATTAATCAATTATAGAAAAATAGCCGTATGAAAAGACTGAACTTGCAACAAATGTACGAATATGTAGCCAAGCACATTTCAATCTTTCATCAACGAAGATTGGATTATGTACAAAACAAAGTTGATCTGCCCAAGATTTTGAAGCAGAAGAATCCCTATCTTTTCAAAGCTAAAAATGTATTAACGGCGCAAGATTTGGTTAAAGGATTTCTTGACGCTTTTCTGCACTCGCAAGAGGAAACACTTTTTGGAGATTTTATTGAGGGATTAGCAATTTTTATTTGTGATAAGATATATGGCGCAAAGAAATCAGAACTGACTGGTATTGATTTAGAGTTTGAAAAAGACGAGACGATATATATAGTTGAAATCAAAGCCGGTTGGAATTGGGGTAATTCGAGTCAAATTAGACAACTACACCTCAATTTTGAGGCAGCAAAGAAATTATTACGCGCGAAAACTGATAAAAAGATTATTGCGGTGAATGGATGTTGTTTTGGTAAAGACAATAAACCAGATAAGGGCGGTTATCTGAAACTATGTGGGCAAAGATTTTGGGAGTTTATTTCTGGAAATGAGAAATTATATATAGATATTGTTGAGCCGATTGGTGATAAAGCAAAGCAAAAAAATGAAGAATTTTCTGAAAACTATGCACAGATAGTAAATAAGTTGACTCTAGAGTTTTCGCAGGAGTTTTGTAATGCGGGGAAAATTAATTGGACAAAATTAGTAGAATACAACTCAGGTCTTGAAAAAGTAACTAATAAGTAAGATTATGAAAAACGATAATGAAAAAGCATTATTTGCCGTCACAGTTGAGGATTTGCAAAACGAGGCGATTAATCGCATTGGTAGAAAATTGACCGATGGAGAATTGTATACTGCACAAAAGGGGATTGAATCAGGGTTGTCTTTTGATATAGAAACGGTATTTGGTGCAGTAATTGATAATGCGGTAGAAACATGGAAAGGGAGAATATAAGAATGTCACAATAGACACCCGATGTTTGTATGTCCGTAATTCTATCTTACTTGCAAGTAAGATAGTAAAACTGAGAGCGAGGAGCCGAGCGGCTACTTATCCACACATATCCCTTGATGACATAACTAGTAAAGAGATTGACATAAGAAATATTGAGGAGTAAGTTATCCACCTGTATTCAATGATGTAGAGTGTTAATATGAACTATATGAATTGGCTGGAGTTTTTTGGTATCACCCCACAACAACTCACTCCATTGCTAATTGCTGGGGGTATTTTTGCATGGGGAGCATGGAAATACTTTTTAAAGGGTCTAAACATAGAAGTCATTGATTTACATCACGCCACAAAAGAACTCCAAAGAAAATTAGAGGAAATCTGCGATGGATGGAAACCTCAACATGGATTGGACAAAAGTCCTATCTTTTCGTATGGAAGTGCAGGAAGTCCAATGACTCCAACTAAAAAGGGGGAAACACTCTTGGAAGAATCGGGGTTTAATAAAAAAGTGTATCCTGAATTACAAAAAGAAATCTTTACCATCATGGATGGAAAAGGTCTGCGGACACTATACGATTTTGAGAAAGGTGCAGAAGATACTCTTAATGAACTTAAAAATAATCCCACAATGGATTGTTTGAAAGAATACTCGGTAAATCACCCTAATGAATCGTTGGAGTTGATATTCAAAGTCGGCTCTTGGTTGATACGGGATAAATACGCTGAACACAAAGAAATTAAAGTTGACCACAAAAAAGATGATCAAAAATGATTTCATCTCTACCTTGCGCCGTGCAGTATCATTCATAGCCAAAGAAGTAAAATGCGCACCCTGTTGTTTTGTACTTTTAACAGTGGATGCTAAAATAAAATGGTTATGACAGTTCCATATTATGCAAAGCCGCGTTTCGAGCTCTACCACGGCGATTGTTTGAATCTTCTTTCTGAAATGCCGGAAAACTCGGTGGACATGGTTTTTGCAGACCCTCCTTACAATCTTTCCAATGGAGGGTTTAGTGTGCACGCAGGCAAACGCGTAAGTGTGGACAAAGGAGAGTGGGATAAAAGTAAAGGCCTAAAAAAGGACTGGGAATTTCACCTCGCATGGATTCAAGCCGCGCGGCAGGTTTTGAAACCGCACGGAACGATTTGGATCAGCGGCACCTACCACTCAATTTATCAATGCGGTTTTGCGTTGCAGGTTGCCGGTTATCATATTTTAAACGACATCTCTTGGTTTAAGCCAAACGCATCACCGAACTTAAGTTGCCGCTTTTTCACCGCAAGCCATGAGACCTTGATATGGGCGCGTAAGGAAAAGACAGCAAAACACACCTTCAACTACGACTTAATGAAAAACGGAAACTGGCCCGATGATTTTATCAAAAAACCGAATTTGCAGATGCGATCCGTATGGGCTATCGGCACGCCGAAAACAATTGAGAAAAAATTCGGCAAACATCCGACTCAAAAACCCGAAGAATTGCTCAAGCGCATTGTGCTTGCGAGTACCGATAAGAATGATTTAATACTAGATCCATTCGCCGGAAGTTCTACAACAGGTATGGCGGCGTATCTTTTCGGACGACGGTTTATAGGTATAGATATCGAAAAACAATATCTTGATTTGTCTGTTAAAAAGTTTGAAGAGTTAGACAAAAACTTAAAACATTTCTTTGGTATGACACGCAGTCCTGCCGCCATAACCAAAACCTTAAAAATATGATCAAGGGAGGTACAGGAGGAGGGAATACACTTACTGGACTTAATTTTGAGTCCGAGCGTGATATTCTTGCATTGTTATCCAAAACCAAAAGTTACTCTGTAAAAGGTAGTGCCGTCTTTTTTGATGGGAGAGAGGTGGCACGGAGTTACAAAAAGCACGGATTGTACAAATACCTTGAATCGCGCGGCGTTGATTACACGAAAATTCTCTCAAAGAAACTCCTACCCGATGAGGCGTTGTATGTGATTGTAAACAATACCTTGTTTATCATTGAAATTAAGTTTCAAGAAGTCGCTGGATCGGTTGATGAAAAGTTGCAAACATGCGATTTTAAAAAGAAACAGTACAAAAAGTTAATGGCGCCCCTCAACATTGAGGTTGAATATATTTACATTTTGAGCGACTGGTTCAGAAACTCTGCTTACAAAGACACACTGGATTATGTTATTTCAGTCGGTTGTCAGTATTATTTTGGATATCTTCCGCTACAAAAATTGGGATTGCCAGTGCCTTTAAAGTAATTTTTTAAAACAAAAGCGAGGAAGTACCTATGCCGAGACGGCGAGCTTGCCCGCCGATTGGCAGGCGTGGAGCCGAGCAGCCAAGGAGTCCCCCGAGACCCCCGATGTTTGAAGCCCATCAACATCGGGGGTCGGTATATACAGACATTTTGCAAAATGACTGGATATACAGTTGAGTGAGTGTGATCGCCTGAAAATGACCTTGCGCAGGTTTTTAACACAAAAGAGCGAGCAAAGTCGTTTTGAGAATGTATGGATGCGCGAAGCAAAATGCTTTTTCAAAATGTCTGGAGCTCGTGCTGTATTGCAACAGCACGAGCGTTACCGAGGACTTTTGCAAAAAGCATTTTGCGGAGCGCACTTTTTCAAGACGAACTTTGCGAGCGACCACTTATCCACAGCCCCCTAACTTGCATTTGACAGAAAATATGAATGGGTATATACTCGCACAGTACCTTTGATACACTACGATTGAGTCCCGCGATACGCTTTTTAGTAAGCACTAGAGCGCCATGTTGCGTTCAGACAACTAAATAACAATTAGCAGCACATCACAAGGGCCTTGGCGAGGGCTTTTGTTTTCTTTTGTTTTTATAACATTGCAATTATATGGGAATTGCCATTGATGTTGCGGGCGTTGCGAAGCGCCCCAAGAAATATTTCGGACAGTTCCGCGAACCGCTCGCGAAATACCCGAACTTTGTGGAGCCCCAACTGGATTCATTCCGTTGGTTTTTGGAAAAGGGCCTCAAAGCCGTCTTCAAGGAATTTTCTCCGATACGCGATTATTCCGGCAAGAAATTTGAACTGGACTTTTCGCGCATCACCATTTCCGAGCCGAAGTGCGACGAACATTCCGCGAAAGCGAACAAGATTTCCTACGAAGCGTCCATCAAGGCGGTCGTGCGCCTGAAAAATAAATTGGCGGGCACGGAAAAGGAGCAAGAGATTTTTATGTCAGATGTGCCCTTGATGACCAACCACGGCACCTTTGTGATTTCCGGCGTTGAG
The DNA here is from genome assembly GCA_964429715.1 of uncultured Methanosarcinales archaeon. GTDB lineage: Archaea > Nanobdellota > Nanobdellia > Woesearchaeales > GW2011-AR9 > JACPNA01. The sequence continues at coordinate 772 of CAYSCV010000079.1, read as the reverse complement.
CGCGTTATCGTACCCCAACTCGCGCGCTCGTTCGGCGTCTTTTTCACCGCCGAAGAAACCAAGGGCAAGAAATATTTCGGCACGAAAATTATGCCCGCGCGCGGCGCGTGGATAGAGATAGACACCGACCCCGACGGCGCCATCTATGTGCGCATTGACCGCAAGCGCAAGTTCCCGCTCTCATCGCTCCTCCGTATTCTGGGTGCGGAGACCGACGAAGCGATTAAAACGCTCTTTGCCGGCACTGCCGCCGAACCCTTTATCGCGACAACGCTTGCAAAAGACCATGCGAAGGAAGTCGGGCAGGCGTATTTGGAAATTTACAAACGGCTTCGCGACGGGGAAATCGCAACTCCCGACACCGCTCGCACTTTTGTGACTTCAATTTTTGACGCAGACCGCTACAACCTCTCAAAAGTGGGGCGGTTTCGCTTTAATCGCCGGTTCGGCAAACCCCTAGGTGAGAAAGAAGCGGAGCGGATGACTCTCTCGCTTGACGATGTGGTGACGGCGGTATCGCATGTGGCAAAGCTCGCGACAACTTCGGGTGCCGTGGAGGATGACATTGACCACCTCGGAAGCCGCCGCGTGCGCTTTGTCGGAGAACTCCTAGAACAAAAAGTGCGCGTTGGTATGACGCAAATGAAGCGCAATCTGCAAGACCGAATGTCTACCGTTGAATCCGACCTGACGCTTCCGTCGCAATTTATTTCTCCGAAGCCCTTGCAGGCGCGCATCCGCGAGTTTTTCACCACGAACCAACTTTCGCAGT
>CAYSCV010000078.1:0-6490 GCA_964429715.1 uncultured Methanosarcinales archaeon | reverse complement strand
CATGAAAATTATGTTGATATTTATGCGATATTGGTGCCTGAAGGCGCAGAGAAAAAAGAAGGCGTAATTGTGGGAAGTGAATTAACTGGTGCAGCTATTTTAGATAAAATCCCTGTTTTAGCAAAAGGAAATAGTCCATATTTTTTAGAATTAAGTTTAAATAAGAAAAATAAGTTTGGTAAACTCAATACAGTATTTACAGACCAATATGGGCCGTATCCTTTAAAGAAGGGTGAGAGTTTCTTATTTGCACAGCAGTTAAAGTATGATCCAAAAGTGTATACAGGAGATTATATTGTACAGACAAGGATGTATCATGGTCCAGCGTTAGTTGTGAAAAACGAATTTGATGTAACACTTGGTGAAAAAGAAGAAGTTGATTCTAATTCTATCTTTATATGGATTGGATTGTTAGTCATTATTACGATAATTCTAGCACAAAGTATATATTTTATGAAAGTGTTTTATAAAAATTGAAATAGGACAAAACCAGAGATAATCTTATAAAAAATCCCTCTAAAATAAGAGCAATATGTCTAAACTCCAACTCCTCTCCCCCGCCGGCTCCTTTGACGCACTGCAAGCCGCCATCCATAACGGTGCAGATGCCATCTATCTAGGTTCAAAACTCTTCAACGCCAGACGCCTCGCCAACAACTTCACCGGCGACGAACTAAAACAAGCCGTTCAATATGCTCACCTCCATAACGTCAAAATCTACCTCACCCTCAACACGTTAATCAAAAACCACGAAATCATCCCTCTTCTCAACCAAATCAGCCTCGCCGCCCAACTAAATATTGATGCCGTAATCATGCAAGACCTCACCTTCGCACCACTCATAAAACAACACTTCCCAAAACTAGAAATTCACGCCTCAACCCAAGCAACAATTATGAACTCCCCCTCTGTAAAATTCTGGCAGCCGTATGTTGACACTTTCGTTCTCGCCCGAGAACTTAACAAACAACAAGTCAAAACCATCTACCAAAACACCAACACCAACCTCGAAGTCTTCATCCATGGCCACCTCTGCATCTCCTACTCCGGCCAATGTTTGATCTCTTCACTAATCGGCAAACGCTCCGGCAATCGCGGCCTGTGCGCAAGCTCTTGTAGAAAACCCTACAACGGCCCAAACTATCTCCTCTCCGCAAAAGACCTCTGCATGATAGAAAACATCAAAGACGTCATCGAATCCGGCGCAAAAACCGTCAAAATCGAAGGCCGCATGAAACCCGCAGAATACGTTGGCACAACAACATCACAATACAGACAACAAATTGATGCATACGACAACAACAATCTCAAACCCCCAACCGAAAACGACATCAACGAACTTAAAAGCGCCTTCAACCGTGAATTCACCCCTGGCTACTTCAACAACCAACTCAAAATCGTCGACCCCACCTACTCCTCCAAACGTGGCATCTATCTTGGTACAATACAAAACGGCCTCCTACAATTAGAAGAAGACCTCGAACTCTACGACGGCATTGGCATCATTAACCACGGCAAACGCACTGGAGACTATGTTCAAAAAATCATCAAAAACGACCAAGAAGTACCATCCGCAAAGAAAAGAGAGAAAGTCAAACTCATAATCAATGGTTTTGACAACCACGCCAAAGTATATTTAATGTCCACCCGCCACGGCCAAAATCCGTTAGGAAATCCTCAATTAATTCCGTTCGATCTCACCATAACTATCCAAGAACAAAAACTTCCCAAGATTTATTTGAATGCACAAGATAAAAATAGTACATTTGAGTTAGCTATTCCAGCTTCAAAACCACAAAAATACCCTTTCACAAAAGAACAAATAAAAATAGAAATGGAAAAATACAACTCTCAATTATTTAAAATGAATAATATAACTATATCTACGGATAATTCTTTTATTCCCAAAAGCGAATTGACCAATCTTCGCAAAGAACTAGATCAACATTTGTTAAACGCACTCCAACCAATCAATAACGAAAAAATAAAAATTCCAACTCCAATCTATCAAATACCTATAACAAATCCTCCGACAAAAAAAATTCACGTTCAGATCTACAACCTACAAGGAATTAAAGAGGCAATCATGGCAAAAGCGGATATTATTTATTATGATGCTTTTACTCCTGATCTTCTCCAAGCCACACAACTTACCAAAAATACAACCTGTAAATTATATTTATATACACCCATGGCCTTAACTGACGAATACATCACGAAACTCCAAACAATCATCCAACAAACAAAACCAGAAGGCATTCTTGCTAATAATATCGGAATCTTACAACTCCTCAAAACACAATTTCCAAACATACCTTACATTCTCGGCTACCAAATGAATATATTTAACGACAACCAATTGCAATTCTATAACCCCCAAGCCGCCATAGCCTCAATTGAACTCAACACCCAAGAATTATCCCAATTCCAACACAAAGAAAAACTCATCTACTTTGCCCACGGTTACCCTATTGTCATGTCATTTAAAGAACAATTTGACACAGACCACCTAACAGACGAAAAAAACTACACCTTCCGCCTCAGAAAAAACAGCACCGGCACAACCGAAATGCTCTACTCAAAACAGCTCGGCCTCCTCCAACACACCCCTGACATTCTCAATGCCGGCATTACTCAATTATATCTCGACCTCGAAAAAGACGTCTTTCAAATTATCACCCTCTATAAACGCCTGATCAACGGTGAACAAGTATCAGTCAAAGAATTCAAATCAGATGTAACTATAGGAAATTTAGTCAAAGGTGTGATGTGAAATTGATCCAAATAAAAAAATAAGTAAGAATACTAATTTATCTCTTTCGCTGCTCAACTGCTTTTATATAATCTTCAAGTTCTGGCAACATCACTTTTCCTTCCCTTATCATTTTCGACGCACAACGCCGTTCTGCATATTCACATACATCTTTAATCGAACGCCCAGAATAACAATTCGTCTTCTCGCCTAATAATTTAACATCCTCCTCAGACAACTGCTGCGCATATAACTTAAAAATCGCTGCTCGTTCCTCTGTAACCGGAAGAGCAAATTCCAGTGATACATCAAACCGATTTAACAACGCACTGTCTAAATCATCTTTTCGATTAGTAGCACCAATTACCATCGTTGCTTCCTTTGCTTGAAACCCATCTAACTGTCGTAACAACACCGATAACACTCTTCGTGATGCTTCATGTATGCCCTTCTCTCGTGATTGAGCTAACGAATCAATCTCATCGAAAAATAATAATGTACTGCCTAACTCCTCTGCACAAGAAAATATTCGTGCTAAATTTCGTTCACTTTCACCATACCATTTCGACATAATACTTTCAATAGGTACATATAATAATGGTACGTTAACTTCGGAAGCGATCACTCTTGCCATCGTTGTCTTTCCCGTACCCGGCGGCCCTTCAAACAATACCGCTTTAGGCCTGCTGGATTCATACACCACTCTTGTTTGCTTACTTATCGTATCAAACACTTCTGGATGTTGTAACGAAAGAATAATCGTATCGCGTACTTCATTTTTAACAGTTTCATATCCCGCAATAGCATCCCACCCAATTTTATGTGAACCATCATATAACGTAACCCCTAATTCTTTCAACTCCTCACGAACATCTGCCTTCGTAATTGCTGGATGAGATAATTTGTATGCTTGAATGATTGATTCAATATCTTTACTTTCAAAACAACCTTCTTTATAAAAATGAAAATTCCTCTCAGTATAAGAAAGAGATAAAGAAATTCGAGCATTTTTAGTTTGAAGTGACACTGAGTCCCGATAAGATGAAGAAATTTTTACCTCCGTTCGAGGATATTGATCACCTTCTAATATCCCCGCACAACGAGAAACAATAGCATATAAATCCACATCATCTGAAAGAGAAAAACTCACTTCCGTTTTATCCCCTTTTAATTCAATTTTTGGCAAAACACCACTTTCATTCTTTGTTAAAATCAAATACTGCCCTATATTAGTCTCTATAATATTTTTTGCATGATGAAAATCAAGATCCATATTTCTTTAAAAACAACCACTATTTATAAATGTTACTACTAATTAATAACAAAGAAATAATAAATTAGACATACCCCCCCTTCTCAAACACAATTTCCCCCCCAATAGAAACTTTCTCAACCAAACAAAATATATCCACATGAAACTTCTGAAAAATCTTTCGTGACATTTTCTTGCGATACATATCATGCTTTAACCCCAGTGAAAAATGCATTCCCGCAAACCGCTCAAACCCCGTCGGCTCCGTTATCCGTTTATCAAACCCCAACCCCCTATTCAACCCAAATCCTATCTCTCGGATCTGTACCTCTCCAGGTTCATCCTGCTTAATCATTTCTATCATCGCCTCAAATTCTGCCGGCCCCATATGAGCTACCAACTTTCCCCCTTTCACCATAACCGTAAACGGCGCAACAAAATGCGTCAAATGATCCATACCAGGAAACCCAAACACCACAACTTCACCATTCATCGCTGCTAAATCCTTCGCCTCAGTGAAAATTTCACCAATCGGAAACCCACCTGATTTAACCGCAACCTCAGAAAAATCGCCTGTGTTCAATATCGGTTTCTCATAATCAGAATCAACCGTTAAACGCAATCCTTTGCCCGAATCAAGTGCAATCATTGCTTTCCTCTGCAACAATCCATTGATCTTAGTACACATCTGTACATAATATGGAGTATCATAGCGCAACGCATCAATGTAACAACCAATCTCTTCCTCTTTCGTATGATCCAATCGCGTATGTTCAATCACATCATGCCCCCAAGCCACTAAATCTCGACGCAACCGATGCTTCGTTGTCCGAAACGACCCCGACTCCACTAATATCACTAACGAATGCTTTGGCAGCCCCTCCAGTTTCTGAATAAACGCATCCTCCGTAATACTAAAAAAATCAATCTCCTCATGTCTAAACCCTGCAATCGCAGAACTATACGCATCTCTCATCATTCTCGAAAGTAAACATTTTGTATCATACACCAGCATCACAAACGTATCCGTACTAATCTTATAATTCTTCAAAATAATATCCTGTACATGCTGTGTTAATTCTTGTTCTTTTACCATTTTAGTTAGAAAAAGAGATAATTCCTTAAAAACATTGCGTTGAAAAAGACACAACCAAAAATAGAAAGATTTAGACTTCTTTTCCCTCATCATCCAAAATCTTGATAACCGTCACCGGACAATTCCTCGCCGCCTCCGTATTCACATGTAAATCTTTTTCATCAATAATCAGCTCAAACACCCCATCTTTTCGCATCTTCCCACCAACGAGATCCGCTTTATCATTTTCTGCCGTCATCTTCCAAAACTTCATAGCAAGCAGCGCACAGCTTCCAACCCCAATACATCCTTCTCGATCATACACAATCTTATATTTTACCATATAGAACGAATAACAACCCCAACGTTCTTATAAAACTTCTGAAAAAAAGAATTATGAGGAAAAATGAGAAGAATTTAAATAGAACACCTCAATTAAACCCCTAAAACGTGGTATTGAGCAAGAAATACCCCTATGCCACCACAACCAGTTACATTAGATGAAATCAATAGCACCTCTTCTCTAGACGATTTAATACAACTATATACTGCTCATGGTCATACATTTGATACCGAAAAAAAATTTTTAACATTCTTAGAAAAAGAGTGGAAACAACACAGAAATGAAATCTTAAAGCAAAACCGGAAATTACCTGAAAAAATTTCCCCGCTCGAAGTACGAGTAAATAATACTAGATATAGGATATTTGGTATCTTTCATCCCACGCTTGCATTCTGGCCCCCAGAAGAATATATAAAAACAATAGAAAGAAGCATTGAGCCTAACTATATCCTATTTTGTGAACAAGAATTTAAAAAGGTCATCCCTACTCCTAGTAGTAAAGTAATTGAAATGTTAGATCATAATCTTATCTCATTGAACAGAAAATTAGATGCTGTGAAAGTCTCATTTACAATAGGTTTCTTTACCCCTTTAATATATATGGGAATAGCAGTAGATTCCGGTGTAAAAAAAATAACAAATAAAGATATGTTCACAAGGATAGAGAGAATAAATCAAAAATATGAAAAAAAACTGTATCAAGAGATCTCATTATCCTACGATCCAACCACCCTTCCCTTTGTACATAAACTACCTCCACACATAGAAATTGAACTACAAGAACGAAATAAAAAGAAACAATATACTAGTATACAAGCACGCTCCGCCTACATGGCTGAATTTGTAAGACACTATCCTTACCAGAACAAAAAGAGTGACACCAAATTTCCTCGGAAAAAAAACATAAAAAATCTGCTTGTGGGAGGTCGACATGTTTATGAAATAAAATATTTTTTAGAACACCCTGTGAAAGATGAAAATATCAGTACAATAGCAGAAATTGACGCATATGATATTAACTCGTATGATAATAACATAAATAAAAAACAAAGTCTTCTTCCCCTAATA
>CAYSCV010000077.1:0-6674 GCA_964429715.1 uncultured Methanosarcinales archaeon | reverse complement strand
ACAGGCCGCAACATTCTGCACAAGAACAATTTATTCTGGTGCTTGATGAGGTTGGAAAAGATAATTTATTAAAGGCGTATCATACAGTACTGCAAGAGCGTGCATCCGTATGAACATCAAATCATTTACAAAAAAAGGCAAAAATATCGTAGTGGAGTTGGACGACGAAGTAGAATACATCATTGATGATGCGGCGATTGAATCGTTGGAAAAGGGCGCGGAGCAGGTAACGCTTATCCGCGTCGTTGATCGCGCACATCAACCGATTAGCGCGAAGCGAATCGCGTGGGCAATAAAAAAAGAAGGAGTAATTGATTATTTAGATAAAGACAAAGTGTAGAATGACGGCATGTTACTTCACCACCGTCTCACGGAGTTTTTTGATGAGTAATATATAAATAAAGGGCGGGCAACTTCAGAAAAAAGCAAGCCCCTCACCCAACCCCACAAACCTCCCAAAAACCCAGCAAATCCGCCAAATTATCCCCCAGTTATCCACAGGTTCTGAATTTTCCGACACCGCACAGGCGTCTTGGGTGGTTTTTGGTTGACAAGAAATATAAGCGGGCACATAGTTATTTGTAGTTTAATGGTAAAAAGGAAACAAAAATGAATTATCTCATTGTAACTTTTGATGGTTTTGGTGACGGAGTTATATATTATCCAGTTTTTAGAGAAATTGGGAGTAAAATGCAAAAGTCAGAGTTTTTTTATACCTCAAATCTACTTTTTTCAGATAGTGATATCAGAAATAAAATAGATCTACCGTCAAACTTGAAAGTTGTTAGCGAAGAAATTAGAAAGTTCCATAGAGAAGATTGGGGAATTATTTATGATTTTCTTAAAAAGAATTGTGTAAAAGTGGTTATAAATTTACGTTTTATTGGCAGGAAGTTTGAGAAAGATTATTTTGAATTTAAACAGTGGATATCTCTTAAAAATCTGGGTATTGTATTTTTTGATGATGAAAACTTACAAAACAAGGAAAAGATTAATGTTAATGCTAGAAATATAATCCGGTCGATAACCGAAAAAGCACTTAACATGAAATTGTATTATACTATCAATATACTTGATCGGGGTTCCTCACAAAACAAGCGATCTGATGATATTTTGATCAATGTGCATTCTCGCGGTGTCGCTAAACTCTGGAATATAAAGAAGTGGGCAGAACTTATTTCCTCGCTTGTTCTGTCTAATAAAAATGTAAAAGTATACGAAGGATTTGGAGACGTTGAAGAGTTGTATATAAAAGAAGTAATAGATGGTTTACAACCAAATATTAAAAATAGAATAGAGATCGTAAGGTATCTTAAGTTGGGTGATCTCGTAAGGTATTTGCCAAATGTATTTTTACTGATTTCTGTCGATTCAGGATTGATCCATCTCGCTGATTCTTTTGAAATTAATTCTCTGGGTATATATTTAACAACTTCCCCGAAAGTGTGGGGCGGAGTAACCAATAAGTTTCATTATGTAGAAAGCAAACACATATCTTCTTGTAAAAATTTCTATCCTTATTTTGGTATGTGTATGAATAATAAAAAAAAGTGTAAGAACATATCTAACGGAAAAGATGACATCCTTGTAGCAGATGTCTCAAGAAAGACTGATCAAATCTTTTATGCGCAGAAAAATTAAAGTCGGAATCTTTGTAGATGGAGATTTTATTCCGTCATATGATGGTGCTTCTAATCGTTTTCATTACCTTTCCCGATATCTAGCATTAAATGGTGCTGATGTGATCGTATTTCACGGTTATCGCGGTTGGTCTGATATAAAGATGATAAGAAAAGAGCCTTTTAAAACTTATGTATTTCCAAAACAACATTATTACTCCAATCTGGAATTGATCGCCTCTTTGGTAAAAAAAGAATCTATTGACATAATTCAGTTTGATAATCTGGAACCAATACTACTTCAAGGTATTCGTTTATCTAAATTAACAGGCGCAAGATTAGTAAGCGAAATGCACTATGTCGTGAGGGATCTCGCTAAAAAGCTCGGCGCTGATACATCCAGATTGGAAGAGATAAAAATGATGGAAGAAATAGTCGGCAAATCAATTGACCATCTAATTTCTTTAAGCGATGAGGACAAGACTCTCCTTGAGGAATACATGAAGATGTCGTCACAGAGGATATCTGTTATTCCAAGCGGTGTTGATTGCGGTGAAATCAGATATTTCGGACCAAATTTTGATGAAAAGAACATAATTTTTCTTGGCAATCTCTATTTCAAACCAAATGAAGATGCTGTACGAATAATGAAAGATTTAATGTACCCAGAATTACAGCAACATGGTTTTCGGTTTACGATTGCCGGTGATTGTCCACCGAATCTCAAGAAAGACTGCCAAACAAAAGATTTTGATTTTATAGGAACATTGCCGGATTTGAATCTTTTTTTTTAAAGGCGCAACTTTTGCTCTGGCACCCATCGATGAAGGTACGGGCATGAGAATCAAACTATTAAATTACTTAGCCGCGGGTATTCCAGTAGTGACGACCAGTACCGCTACATCAGGGTTCAAAAATAAAAATTATTTCTTTATTGAGAATAACTATCTGGATTATGGAAAGAGAATTCTGGATCTCTTGAAAAAGAAGAAAGATCTTATCCGCGCTTCGTATGGTGGACGATCTGAAATAGAGAGATACTATGATTGGAATAGGATTGCACAAATGACTATTAGAGTATATGAAAAGATATTGAGTAGGAAAATAACTCAAAAAGTTTTACCGGCAACTGTTTTTGTAAAGAGCAAGGACCCAGTCTGGCTCCAAGAGGCAGTTGTTAAGAATCGTTTCAAGATCATAAGTTCCAATGGTCTGTCGAAGGACTTTTCCTTTTCTGTGTTGGATCAGAACTCAGTGCATAATTGTAAAGTTGAGAAAATAATCGCTCTTGAGGGTATGCCTGGCGCGGGGAAAACAACCTTTATTAATAAATATGTAGACAATAAAGATAGGGTCTTCATTCCCCAGCTTCAGATAGACGAGAGCATCCTAAGTAAAGATAATCTTGAAACCTCCAAACAGTTTCTTTTTGCGGAAGAGAAAAAGACGGCACGATTGGACGATCTTTGTAAACAGTATTCTGAGATTGTTATGGACAGGACTTTCTTCACAGCACTTGCGTATTGTTATGCAAGATCAAAAAGTAACAATACGCAGGAGGAGTACATCTCGCTACTTCGTGTATATAAAGGTATAAAACACACAATAACTTTTCCAACCCATGTAATCTTTTTGGATGTTTCAATTAATGAAAGTATCAAAAGGCGAATATCTTATTCAAAAGAAAACAGGTATAAGAATTGGTTTGACCCGGTATTCTTGGGTTACCTAAGGGAATTCTACACAACAGAACTCAAAAAGTTCTTTCCAACGATACTTCTGCACATTGATACATCGGGTCTAAATCTAGAAGATGTTGCTGAGAGAATAAACAATGTATTATGCAAAACAGAAATCTAATATCGGTAATTATACCAACTTACAATCATCCCGGTCGGGAACTTGATCTATTGAATCTGATCAATTCTCTTTTATTAATATCAAACTCAGTTTTTATTGGTGAGATTATTATCGTTGATAATGGAAATTCTTTATCTGTAGATAAACTCGAAGTAATTAACGAAAGGATTAAAGTTATTAAAGAGTCAAGGGTTGGTTTGAACTATGCGAGAAACTCCGGGGTGTACCATGCTACCTTAGATATCATTTCGTTTGTAGATGATGATGTGATAGTGTCACCTAATTGGGCGAAGAGTATCGTTGGGGTATACGCCAGTCGTGATGTTCTCTGTATCGGTGGGCCGGTTTTAGTGAACGACAGAGAATCCAACAAATATCCGCGCTGGTTTTCAGAATATTTTCTTAAATTTCTTTTGCCGCCTATATTCCCATTACAAGCCGGAATTATTCATCCACCTTATTATTTAATCGGTGCGAACATATCATTTAAGAGGGAAATATTCGATAATCTCGGTTTATTCGATCTCGAACTCGATAGGATTGGTAAAAACCTTTTATCCAATGGAGACATTGAATTTATCATGAGAATACCCATAAACAAAGTATGGTATGAACCACAAGCGATAGTTTTTGAGAAAATACCAGAGACGCGACTGACGAGATGGTTTATGGCGCGCCGGTTGTTTTGGCAAGGAATCTCTGATTACATCATGACAAAGAAGAGGGGATTGAATAATTTCTATGACAAAGACGAAGTACTTTTCACCCATTTTTTCTTGGGTAAAGTAATCTCCGTAATTGCAAAAGGTCGTGCATTTGAAGCGTGTTGCATGTTCATTAGACAGTTTGGATTCAAATACGGCAGAATCTATTCAATATTAAAAAATAAGAGGCAGGTTGTACCTACCTCTTAATCATGGTTCTTAATGATGGCGAGTATCTGGTCAACGGCGTGCTGAGGGCCGTCAATTGTATTGTTAACTTCTACCAACAAGTGCTTACGATGCTCAATTAAGCATTGTTGTTCCATTTGTTGCCGTGTCTCGTACCTTTCCTTGTTCATAATCGGACCGCACCGTAAACGCAGCCTTCTTAATCGCACATCATTATCGCAAACAATTAAAAATGTGTGATCTGGTTGTATGTAAGTGACCCAATTAGGGATTTTAACAGTTAGTCCAAATGTCGTGTGGTAGCAAATAGTAGACCAGATATATTTGTCGCACACAACACTTTGTGTCTTTAGGATTTTACCTATTTCATGTGATGCATGTACCACTGATGCCAGATAAAACAAAAACCTCGACTCCAAACACGCTTCCGCATCAACCTCTCTCCTTGATAGACGAAATGCTTCAGGGGGAGTGGTATAATACTGAGCAGAAATCTGTTGCGCCAGTAGTTTACCAAGTTCTGTTTTTCCGCTTCCGGATATTCCCTCAAGGGCGATGAATTTATTAGTGCTAGCATTCTTCATTACAACCTCCTTTTCTTTGTCTGATAGGCGAACAATCTGTATTGTACACTATATGGGATTATGTGTTCTGTCAATCGTCACTAAACACCCCCTCCTTAATTTAAGGAGTTTGTCATGTGCTGTCCCCGTTCTTTCAATTTCACAGAAATGTTTCTAATCTATTCGTTAATGTATAAACAAAGTCTTTACCCGCTGAATCATCGCAAGTATCCAAAAATTCGCGGATGCTTGTTATATACTTATCGTTGTTTGCAAATTTTGGGTGTAAATGTTGTTCGCCTTTTACATATATTTTAATGAAACTTTGGAGATGTGATGCGAAGTCGGCCATTTTTATGAATTTTGCTCCTAGAGATATTGTTTTGATTCTTTCGTAATACTCCAGTTTCTGTTCTTGATTATAGTTTTTTGGGTGAGACACTTCTTGCACTAGATCAGCAACTTCTTTTGAGAAGGTCTTTTCTATTTCCTCATATGTTGCCGAAGTGTCCTCTAAAGTATCGTGGAGAAGTCCCGCTATTAGAATATTGTCTTCTGTAACCCCCAGTTTATTCTGGAGTATCTGGAAAACATCAAGAAAGTGATTCTTTCTTCCCGCTTCGGCGAATTTCTGTTCGGCGAATTTCTTCGCTAACTCTACTTTGTCTTCAATCATATTTATTCTTTCTTGTTTTTAGTTGTTTGTTTACCTATTATATAGATTATGATTGAAATAGTAAACATTTATCGCAAGAACACATCAAATACGGGCGATAAGTTTTCAACGCCAACTAAATATTTTGATTATTTAAGAAACATAAAAACTCTTGATATAACCGAACTGCCATTAGATAAGTTCTCAAAAGAGATTAAGAATAAGGTAATTATTTTTGGAGGAGGCGGCTTCCTTGAACAAGCATACTTCAAGGATTATATAAATGCGTTGCTTATAGCAAAAACCAAACTCTTGATCGGTTGGGGAATCGGTCACAATGTACACGGGGCATGTGATATCTTGTACAACAGCCACAAATATTCAGAAGGGTTTAGTTTATTGGGCGTCAGAGACAATGTCGACTCTTTTGAATGGGTCCCCTGTGTCAGTTGCATGCATCCGATTTTCGATAAAACATTTAAAGTAAGAAATAAAGTCGTGCTTTATGAACACAAAAACTTCCGTTTGAGAGGTATATACCCAGACTTCCCGAAGATGAAAAACGGGGATGATTTTGAGGATGTTATAGAATTTTTAGGTTCTGCAGAGTTAATAATTACCAATAGTTATCATGGTGCTTACTGGGCAACACTTTTGAAAAAGAAGGTGATTGTTTTGCAACCCTTTTCATCTAAATTTTTCGGTTTACGTCATCCGCCCATGATCTCCAATACTTTTAATGTAAAATGGATTAAAAGTGTGCCAACTTATCCGCACGCGCTGATGGAAGCGAGAAAGGCTAATTTGAACTTTGCAAAAAAGACACTCCGTTTAATTAATGCATCTGTGTGAAAAACTACTTCACCACCGTCTCGCCGAGCGCGTCCGCAAACTTCACGGCATCGTAGCCCATCTGTCTGATGACTTGCATATCAAACCGAAAAAGTTGTTTGTTCCATGCCGCTTTGAAGACAGTGATATAATTCACTCGAAAGAAAAGGAGATTTATGCTTACCGTTAAACAAATCAGCAAAAACTACGGATTGATAACAGTGCTTTCCGATGTCTCTTTTGCGCTTGGAAG